>DATBYL010000268.1:0-3282 GCA_036513735.1 Candidatus Acidiferrales bacterium | reverse complement strand
ATGATTGCGTAATATCCGCAAAGCAAATTGCCGACGGTGAAGAGACTCGGCAAAAGATATATTCCCCGGCGACGCCGGCCATTCACAAGCCGCTGCCCCGGAAACGAAAGTTCCTGCTGCTCAGCGGACATTTCTTCGGGATGGTCCATTGGAATAAAACTCATTTTGTGTCCGGTGTCTATATCCATCGCGCCAAGATACTCGAACCGCCCGCTACATGATCTCCCGGCTTTACTGTGATTGCCGCCTCGAATGGCAACCACACATCCATTCGCGAACCGAACCGCACAATTCCGATGCGCTCGCCGCGTTCCACTTGATCGCCAGCCTTCCTCCAGAGTACCACGCGACGCGCAATCATTCCCGCGATCTGCTTGAAAACTATTTGCCCGTGTGCTGTATCCAGATAAATTACGTTCTGTTCATTTTCCGCCGAAGCCGTCTTCCGCATGGCCATCTGAAACTTGCCGGGACGATACTCGATCCGCGCAATCTTCCCCGCCAGCGGCGTACGATTCACATGTACATTCCATACCGCTAGAAAAATAGTGATGCGCTTTCCCGCGCGCCCGTCAAACTTCTCGTCAATTACTTCCAGCACACGTCCATCGGCCGGCGAAACAATCGTGGAAGTGTCCGACGGAATCACGCGTTCCGGATCCCGAAAAAAGTACAATATAAAAGTGCCCAAAGCCAATAGAACGAACGCCGCGATTTGCAGCGCCAGAATATGCCAGCCCAGAAATAGCGCCGCAACGCCGAGCACAATCGGCCCAGCGGCAAATTTATATCCTTCTTTGACCACGTACACCTATCTGGGAAGCTGAGGCGACACGGCTTCCACGCGCCTCATTCTACGACAAACGGCGAGAAAAGTTTGGCCTTCGCGCGAGCAGTACCAAAAAATTTATTTGTTTACGAGACCTGGCGGCCGCGCGATGTCTCCGCGATGATCCGTTCCATCTCGTCTTTCACGCGTAGCCTCAGTTTTTTCAGCTCGGCCTCGTGCGTGAAATGTTCTAAGTTCAAAAATGTTGCTTGGGAAAGTTGCTCAATTTCGGCGTCGTACTTGGAGTGTTCCTGCGCGAGTTGTCGAAACTTGGGACTACTTGCCAGAAGCTGTTCGCGGATATCCCCGGTTGTACTGGGCATCGTTCGCCTCCACTTTGGCTTCGTTGATTACATCTCAGGCAGAAGCTAACACAAAATGGGAAGCCCGGCGAAGAAATTTTAACAATATTTTAATGTAGACGAAGAACGAGCAAGAGCGCGTCCTCCGCAGGCTGAGAGTAATAGTTCTGTCTACGCCCATGCTCAGTAAATCGCGCCGAAGAATAGAATGCTCGCGCAGTTGAATTTGATTCGCGCACTTCCAGGTAGACGCGCTTCACATCCGCGCGCCCAGCTTCCTCAATCGCGTGCGCCAAGAGCCGCCGCGCAATTCCCTGCCGCCGCGAATCCGGATCCACGGCAAGATTCAATATCTCCATTTCGTCAGCCACAGCGCGCACCAAAATAAATCCCAGCACAACATTTCCACGCGTTGCCGCCCATCCGATTATTCCGTTTGCTCCAATATCCCGATAGCCCACTTCTCCCCAGCGCGCCGCCCCAAAGCATCGCGATTCCAACGCTACCAGAGCACCAGAATCCTCGACGATCAGCGCGCGAATCACAAAATCTTTGGAAGGCGACGCCATCTCACTTCGCCTTTGCATCCTGCCAATATGATTCCGCGTCACTCCGCCGGACATAATGCGCGTCCAGGGAAAGCGCATCCACCAATTCCCCGCGCCCCGCTAGATCAAACGCCAACTTTCCAACCCACGGGGCCAAATCCGCCGACACTTTCTCTCCGCGCGCCCCCGCCAGAATCGACGACGCAAGCACCGCGCTAAAAAGCCGCGGCTCCGGTGACGCAAACGAAAGCGCCGCGATCGAATTTCGCGCCTCGCGCACTCGTGGCAATCGCGAATAAACGTCGGTCAGAAATTCATCCGCCCGCATTACAGCTTCGTCTCCTACTGCTTCCAGTTCCCCTTCATTGCGCCGGTAAAGCCCGCCGAAGATCTGTCCCCTGCGCCCATCCATGATCGCGGCCACGTATTCCGTCGTGCCAGACGCCTGCGCAGCGACCGCCTGAAGCCCGCTGACAGGCGCAATCAGCTTCCCATGCACTTCCGCCCAAGCCTTTACGGTCGTTAACCCGACACGCAGCCCCGTAAACGACCCGGGCCCAGCCGTCACCGCGTACATATCGAAGTCCGCCACGCTCAAGCTAACTTCATCCAACAGCGTCTTCAATTCCGCAAAAAACCGGGTCGAGCACTCCTCAGCAGAACCCGTAAACACATGGCCCAACAGGCGCTTATCTTCCAAAGCGGCAATTCCCCCACAGGCAGTACTGGTATCTATAGCCAGAACTCGCATAGGCGGATTGTAGTCTATTTCGGCCCAAAAGGGGTTAACCAGTACAGCAATTCGAGTGCCATTCCAGAAAGGGAATTTTGCTTAACTTGTTGATTCCAAACGGAATACGCTTGACTCTACAGGGTCTTCCCCCTTACTATTAATGCATCCTCACGGGGGATCTGATGGACTTCAAAATCGGCGACAAAGTTGTGTATCCGAACCATGGAGTCGGTGTAATAGAACAGGTCAATTACGGGATGTTGAACGGCCGCAGTGAGAAGTATTTCATGCTGAAAATCAGTTCGAGTGGCTTAAAAGTAATGGTTCCTCAGAGTAACGCCCTTGCCGTTGGTCTGCGTTCCGTTATGCGTCAGGCCGAAACCTCAAAGGTAATGACGTATCTCGAGAAGGGCAAGTTCACCTCGCATCATGACTGGAAGCATCGCTTCAAAGAAAATTCCGAGCGCATGCGCACGGGATCGCTCATTGAAGTAGCAGCCGTGTTGAAGAGTCTGGTAGCCCTCAGCCGCACAAAACCACTTTCCTTCCGCGAAAAGAAAATGCTGGAACGAGCGAAGTATCTCTTGGTGAGTGAGCTCGCAACCGCACGCAATTCTTCGGCGGAAAATATGGAAGGCGCTTTGGTGAAGTCTCTTGCCAAGGCTCGCCTGTCAATGCCGGTGCTGACGGACGTCCTCGAAGGCTAAGCTCATCCTCCAAATTTCAAGTTCTTATTTGACGGGCGCAAACTGACAAAGTTTGCGCCCGTCGTTTTTTTGCACCCAAGTGGATTTGCGGGACGACGACGCCCTCACCGTAATTATCTTTGACCGACAGAAAGGCTCCGAGCCGCAATTTGTCGTCACGTTG
>DATBYL010000267.1:0-12228 GCA_036513735.1 Candidatus Acidiferrales bacterium | reverse complement strand
AAACTACCAACATATGAATCCCGAACGACGCCCGCGATAGTCAGGTCCTTTGGTTGCTTGCCGGCGATGGTCACATGCTGCCCGACAGCGCTCGATGAGGAAAACAATAGGCGCGCGAGGCTTTCGCTGACAACGGCAACTTGTGGTGACTGCGGTGTGTCGCCGAACGTGAAATCGCGTCCCTCATCCAGCGGTATTTCCAAGGTCTCGAAATAGCCGGGGGCCGCACGGATAATCTGCGCCGTCGCCGTCGCGCCATTTGCCTCCACCGGCTGACCAAGAAAGTGCGGCGGCATTACGGGCGGAAACCCGGCGGCGGAAACCGCCCTTACACCGGGAACGCGAGCAAGCCGATCGAACAGTTCGGGGTAATACGAAAGTTCATTCATCCCTTGATACCCGTTAGGGCGATGGGTCAGGGTAATTCCAAACACGTGGGTTGAATCGAATCCCAACGGAATGGACCGTAAATTCCGCAACGTCCCAGTAAAGAGCGTAGCGGCCACTACGAGTACAAAAGAAGCGGTCACTTGAATGACGATAAAAAACTTTCCGGTTCGAGAACTTGCAGCATAACCGTACCCGCCGCGCAGCGATTGGGACGGGTTCGTTTTTAACGCACGTATCGCAGTAGTCAGGCCGAAGAACAAGCTCACCAACACAGCGGCTGCGGCCGTAAAGACAAGGACTTTGCCATCCATCGGTACTTCGTGAATTATTTCGACATTGCCAATCCAAACGAACCGGGAAAAAAATTGATCCGCCCATCGAGCGCAAATCGTTCCAATCAGCACTCCAGCACCCGTAACGAGCAACCCCTCCATGAAGTACTGGCGGAAGATGCGCATCGGACTGGCACCTAGAGCGAGTCGGATTGCCGTTTCCTGCTGGCGCGCATTCGCTCTGGCCAGTGAAAGAGAGGCCAGGTTCACTGTGGTCAACAAGAGAAGCACTCCGCCAAAACCCATTAGCACTTGGAGAGGAAATGTGAAGCGCTCCCGCGCGAAATTGAAACCGGTGCCCCTGGCTGCCGACTCAACTTTTATCTGCGAGTCAGAGCTCGGGCGAAGCTGCCGCCAAATCGATTCCATTTCAGGTTTCGCGCTGGTCGCAGTGATGCCGGGCTTCAATCGGCCAATCACATCCCATCCGCTGGCGGGATTGGATCGAAGTCGGTCGGGCGAAACCAAAACAGTCACAGGGATAATAACGTCCAGCGGTCCTGCACCTTCCATATCTGTGAAGTCCCTCGGGGCGACGCCCACAATTGTGCACGGCTTGCCCTGAACGAGGATTTTTTTGCCCAGCGCTGCGACAGTTCCATTGAAATGCCGCTGCCAAAGTTGATATCCCAATACGGCGGCATTGCTATCACCGTCGATGAGCCCGCGACCGATAACAGGTCTCATTCGCATTGTCTCCGCGAAACCGTCGCTTGCGAGCAGCACTGCACCGGGAATCAATTCACCGTCCAGTTCGAGAGTGCGGAGCGCCTGATCGTCCCATACGAATAAACTCGAAAATATTTGTTGATGTGCGCGGATTTGTTCAAATTCCGTGTAAGAAAAACCTCCGCGCTGTCCCGACTTGTCGAATGTCGAAAGCGCGGCTAACTGTTGGGGCTGCGGCGAGGCCAACGTGCGTAGCGCAACCGCATTTAGAAGACTAAAAATTGCTGTATTCGCGCCGATCCCCAAAGCAAGTGAAATGACGGCGATGGCTGTGAATCCGGGAGAACGGAGTAGCGTGCGAAAAACTTGGCGGAGTTCGGTCAGCATGATTCCCCGGCAGAACTCATCAAACACTCTACCTTGCCGGGGCTATTGTCAATTCTGAATTTGTCGTGGAGCTGTTTCCTGGCGGCCAAATGCACGCTGGACTGAAAATAAAACTAATGCCGTGAGTGCTCCGGCGGAAAGCGTTTGCCAGATGCCGCTGCGCATGGTGGACTGGCCGAAAACGAATGGGCCGAGCGGCGCGATGCGCGAGCCTGCGGCTACGCGATCGAAGGCGGTGCCGGCAATTCCCAAGACGATCAGCACCAGAAGAAAAACTCCGGCACCGCCGATGGCCCAGTGCCACGCTTTCGTCCAATGCAGCGGGCCGGCCAGGCGACGCAAAACAAATCCCGCGATAATTTGCGGAATGCACATAAAAATTGTGCCGAGAAAAAATGAAAATAGAATTGCGCGCGCCCAATCGGGATCGCTGCCCCGGTCGGCACCGATCAAAAAATGTGCGAGCGTGAAGAAGAAGCTGCCGCAGACGACGGCCGCGAGGTAATAGGCGATGCTTCCACTGCGTGTCATTTTAATTGCTCACCTAATTTGATTCGACCGGAGTTTCGCGCGATTCAAATGCGGCGCTGAATTTGTGGGAAGTCCGTCCAAACTTTCACTCCGCAAAAATGCGAACCTTCAGTGCAAATCGGCGTGGCGATTCCAGCGCGAAGATAGCACGGCGGCCCGATATATTTCGCAAGCTCCGGAACGGCAACGCGAAGCTGATCGAGTTCTTCCATCGACGCCTGATAAATTTCCTCTTGAGCGTTGAAGCATGTGCGCATCGTCCATTTGTGAAGCAAATGCAACAGTGAGCCGGTCTCGACGAGCCGAATCGCTTTGGCGTTCGGCAATAAATACATTGCGATTTCGCGCGGCGTGCCGCGATCGAGCAATTCGTTCTTCGCATTCCACGCGTCGGCCATTGCTTGCGCATAAACTTCGCGCGCTTTAGCGTTTCCGGCGATGAGCATGGGCGTCAAATAATCCGGCTCGCGAGTATCGGCGAGCGTCAGCAAAGGACGCGAACCCGGAACCATGCGATGCCGCTGATCCTGGCTATCGGCGGTGTGACTAATTTTTTTCGCAAACGTAAAATTCGCGTGCTGTAGCGCGCGCATCATCGGTGCGTGCACGCCGATGTTCAGCGTTTGCAAGCGATATGGATTTCGCGCGGGATCCAGCACACGCGCGATGGCTTCGCTATCTGAACACGTTGCTTCCGTAATTCCGACAACCGCGCGATACGATTCCGCGATAATTCGCGCGGCACGCGGAGACCAATCCACTAATTTCGAGACGCGGCCATCGAGCTTCGCGTCAAATTCGCGCGCGAATGCTTCTGCGTCTGATGGTTCCTTCGCCGCTTGCTCCCATTCGGGAAGCAATTCCATCGGCAAATTATCAAAGCGGTCGAAAAATTGCGGATCGAGTTCCCGCGCGCGCGCCACCATTTCTCCGATAACGATGCGCGATTCCGCCGGCGTGTCCGATGCAGCCTGCATGCGCCACAGCCGGTGAAGAACAATTCCGGAAAGCGTGTGCACCATGGTGGTTGCGGCCGCGACGGGCAAAACGTAGCGCGCAACTTCGATGGCTCGCTTATCGGCTTGTCCCTCTACCTTTTTGACGCGCTTGGGGTGAGAAAGATTACTTACGTGCCAGATATCCCCAAGAATTTCGCGCGCTTCGGGCAACAGGAGCTTGGCGATTTCGCGATAGTGACCCCACGCGTTCGCGATGGCGCGTTCGTAAATTTCGCGTTCTTGCGGGCCGAAGCCGGAAACTTCCGCGGGAACGTATGCGACCGCGCGATTTTGCCGGACGTAGCGCTGGCTTTGCTGTTCGGAATTATAAAAAGGATGCGCGTGAAGAAATGACCAGACGAACTGCCGGCTAACATTCTCCAAACCAAATTCAAAATGCGCGTGCTGGAAAACGGTGTGATGTCCGCCGTAAAAAGTTGCCGCGCCGATTAGCAGGCGTTGCTTGTCGTTCACATCTTCGGGACCGATCAAGCGCGGCGCGTAACAGGTGCGCGCGGCGGCGATCGCGGAATCGTATGGATGCGCGAAGGCGTTGCGAAGGGTGACGCGCGGAGTTGCCGCTTCGACGGCGAATGGTTCGAGCGCGGATGCGTCTTCACTAAAATTTGGAACGGGTTGCGTTGCCATCGGCTGCGGCATTCTACACCGAGACGGAAGTCGGCGCAGCTAGTGCAGGGACTTCGGCAAAAATAAATTTTGGAGACCGTGTGCAAGAGTTCGCAAGCCTCGCGTTCGGAGAACGCGAGCTACACTCGACCGCGCACACCCGTAGCGTTGGCGTGGTGCCGCTGAAAATTTCAGAAAATTTGGGCGATTACTTCTTTGGTGCGTTGCCCGCGTATTTCCGATTGAAGCGTTCAATGCGGCCTGCGGTGTCGAGCAGCTTCTGCTTACCCGTGAAAAATGGGTGGCAGTTGGAGCAAATTTCGACGCGCAGCATGTTGCCCTTCATTGTGGACTTGGTCTTGAACGTATGTCCGCAAGCGCAGTGAACGTCAACTTCGTGGTAATCGGGATGGATGCCGGATTTCATTGTTACCTTCCTTGCCAGCGGCCGGTCTGCACGGCTAAGGGAAAAAGCCCCAGAGGCGCGTCGCTTGGTCACTGGTGGATGATTAGAGTACGCGAATATGCCGGGAGATGCAAAGGTGGGGGACGGATTATTCGGTATGGAGCGACTTGCGTTTATGCGCTAAGTCCTTTGCTAGCATAACGATCACCCACAGATCGCTGTAAGCCCTTTATTTGCATATACATCGCAAAATGGGGTAGGGGGTGGGGGTAAGACGAATTTGCAGAAATAATCAATAAAGCCAATCGTGACAGAGGCTTACGAGGTTGAAGTCCGGGAATCTGCAGAATCAATGTTGCAGACTTGAGCCGAAATCAAACGTGACGGACGGACTTCATCGGGTCTACGCGCATCCACGGGCGAGCGGCAGAGTAGGCGGTGACGATAGTCATCGCTAGCATCACGAATGCTACGCCGAAGAGGACGAGCCATTCGACGGTTTGAATTTGATAGAGCAGCGAACGCGCGAGAATGCTTGCGGCGATGCCTCCGGCGATTCCAAGGACGATTCCGACCGCGGTGATGGAGCTGGTTTGGCGGAAAATTAATTTCCACAAATCCCATTGCTGCGCGCCGAGGGCAACGCGGATTCCCATTTCGCGCGTACGCTCGCTGACGGAATAGAAGACGGCGCCGTAAAGTCCCGCAGCGGCGAGAAGGAATGCAAGTCCGCCGAATCCGCTGATGCAAATGAGTACGAGGCGCGGAATGTAGAAAGCGAAGTTGCGATTTTCTTCCATGGTGATGGTGCGGTAGCCGAGCAGCGGATCCAGTTTCTGAAACACATCTTCCAGAGCACTCGTCAACTGCGCGGGTTTTCCTTGCGTGCGGACCAAGAGAGAAATGTTGGACTGATAGTGCTGGGAGAGTGCGTAGTAGAAAAGTGACGTCGGTTCCTCGTCAACGTCTTCGAGTTTGGTATCGGCGACGACGCCGATTACGGTGACGTTGCGCTTGCCATCCTGAACGCGAACTGTTCGACCAACGGGATTCTGATGCGGCCAAAATTTTTCCGCCATGGTGTGATTGACGACGATGACTTCCGCGGATTTCGGCGTGTCAGATTCCTGAAACACGCGTCCGGCGAGAACTGGAATTCCTAGCGTGGAGAAATAGTCGCTGTCCACATTTCCGGAGCCAATTGATTCGGCGTGAACGGGATCCACCGGGGCGTCACCAGCTTGCACGTGATCGGAGCCGGGATTTCCGCTCCATCCCAATGGGAAAATATCGGCAAGGGCGATGGATTCGACTCCGGGCAACTGCGCTACTTTTTCGCGAATGCTGGCGTAGAGCGCACGGCCCTGCGGCTCTGAGTGACGGTCGCCTTCTGATTGAAGATCATTCAAGGTGAGAATCGCAACATTGCGCGCCGAAAAGCCGAGATCCACTTTTCGCAAGTTGAGCAAACTCTTCAGGCACAACCCAACGCCGATCAAAACAATTGTGCACGCAGCAACCTGCGCAACGACCAGCAAATTGCGGACGCGGCCTTTTCGCGTGCCGCCGACGGCGATTTCTCCACTAAGAGCGGCGGCGAGATTGGGAGTGGAAGCGTGCAGGCTCGGCGCGAGTCCAGTTGCAAAGCCGACAGCGAGAATCACGACAAACATGGCGGCGAGAACCGCGAAGTCGGGACGAAAATCGATGGTGATGGGGATAACGCCCATGCCCGGCATATAGGGTTTGAATTCCAACAAGCGATGAAGGCCATAGGACGCGAGAACAAATCCTAGAACTCCACCAGCGACGGAAATAATGGCGCTATCCAAAAGCAATTGGCGGATCAGGCGTGTGCGAGTGGCACCGAGCGCGGCGCGAATGAGAATTTCGTGTCGGCGTACGCCCGCAAGCGCGAGAAGCAAGTTGGCCACGTTGGCGCAGGCGGCGAATAGGACAAGCGCGACGATGGCGAGAATTAATGTGCCGAGAAATTTTGCGTCGGAAACTGAATCCGGCGGGAGCATGGAAGTTTTTGTGACGGCGGCGACGCGCTGCTTATTTGTTTCCGGATACGCGGCGGCGAGCTGCGTCGAAAGCATTTGCATATTTGCGAGCGCTTGCGCGCGGGTGACGCCCGGTTTCATGCGGCCAATCAGGGAGAGTCCGTGACGCGTGCGATCGGCGTCCCGAGAAATCGGAAACCACAGGTCGGGAAGGTCGGTCAGGATCGTGCCAGCGAAACCGCGCGGAGCGACTGCGATGATGGTGCGAGATTCGCCATTCACTGTGAGCGATTTGCCGATAATGCTGCGATCGGAGCCAAGCCATTTCCAATACGGATAGCTCAGGACGACCGACTTGGAAGGTTTGTCATCTGTGCCGGGCTCAAACCAACGGCCAAGAACCGGCTGGAGGGCGAGGACGGAAAAGTAATTATCGGAGACGGCGTTGATCAGACCTTGCTTTTCCTTATGCTCGAAAGTCAGCGGTTGAATGGAAATCATGTAGGGCATCGCGCAAAGGCCGGAGAAAACTTGATTGTTATCACGATAGTAGCGATAGTCCGGGTAGGAAAGTTGGTTGAAGGGCGCATCAGGTGTGACGGTATAGACAGTGAGAAGCTGATTCGGTTCGGGGACCGCGGGCGGTTGCACGAGCAGCGCGTTGAATGTGCTGAGGCCGACGGATGCGGCGGCCATTCCGATTGCCAGAGACAAAATCGCGATGCAGGTGAGCTTGGCGTGTTTGCGAAGGATGCGGA
This sequence comes from Candidatus Acidiferrales bacterium, assembly GCA_036513735.1. GTDB lineage: Bacteria > Acidobacteriota > Terriglobia > Acidiferrales > UBA7541 > DASTCZ01. Next base: position 5,124 of record DATBYL010000267.1, on the reverse strand, counting down.
GCGAGAAGCGAAGGTTGGGGAACATTGCGCCTCCAGAATATGGTGCAGCAGATTCAACAGTTTACTTGATTCGGGGAACGGGGAAAACGGTTGCCTCGGTTGGCGGATTGGATGACGGCGTCATCCAATCCGCCAGGGCGATCGTCAAAACTTCAACTTCTTATTTCGCCTGCGCTAGCCCGGCAACAACTGCGGCGACTTTATCGAGTATCTCATTCCAGCCCTCGAGTTGACCGCTGTCTTTTGCGCTCTCCATGGTTTCATTTCCAGTTAGGGTGAGTTTCGTCTTGCCGCTTCCAAAATCCTCAAAGGTAATCACATCTTGCGCACCGTCTATGGCCTCATGTTCAATTCCATAATGCGCAGGCTCAACCTTGTTTCCCGCCGCGTCGGAAAAGTACATGGAGTAAACGATCTTCTCGTACGGAACAATCTCGTGGTATTCACCACCATTCCAGAACTCCTGCCCATCCGGCGTCCTCATGCAGCAGAGAAATTTTCCTCCCACTCGAAAATCAATTTTGCATACCGGCGCGGTAAAACCCTTCGGCCCCCACCACTGCATCACATATTTCGGGTCTGTCCAGGCCTTCCAAACCAATTCGCGTGGGGCATCAAAAACTCTGGTGATGACCATCCGCTCTGGCTCGTTACTCGTGTTTTTTGTCATTTCTGATCTCCGTTTTTTTCATTTGATTCACAACCACATCCAGCTTGTCCAAACTCTCTTCCCAGAATCGGCGATAGTAAACCGCCCAGTCGCTGACTGTCTTTATCGCCTCTGGCCTCAACGTGCACACACTCTCTCGTCCACGCTTGGTTTTGATGACGATCCGCGCTCGCACCAGATAGGCAATATGTTTTGAAATCATCTGCTGCGAGAGCGCAAACGGTTCCGTCAATCCATGCACAGAGGCAGGCCCATGCGAGAGTCGTTCGATCAACGCCCGCCGGGTTGGATCAGACAAAGCCGCAAACGTTGTACCTAACTTATCCACAACCATATGGTAGTGGATTATTTTTCGCTGTCAAGTGTGAATTTTCGATTCCTGATTTCGCTTGTAGGCGGCAGGAGAACGCGATAGCGTTTTGCGATGCGCGTTGAAGCTGTGAATTCGTTGGGTGTGAGCGGCGCCGGAATTGAGATTCCGTGGAGCGGCACGGACGGCGATTCGTATTTGGATTTGCGGGAAAATCCTGCGGCGATTTCTCAGATTGGTGCGGCGCGGGAAACTTCTCCGTTGGCGGGATTTTTGACGGTGGTGAATGGGGCGGGATCTTTATTTTCTACGGTGCGGGCGAAAGTTTGGGAGGAGCCGAATTCGCAGGCGGGGGCGGAATTTACATTTCATTCGCGCGTGGATTTGATGTTTGCGCGGAGTGAGTTCAATTTTATTTCGGAGCGGTACGAGGATGTGGTGCAGCGGTTGGTTGCGTTGTGGATGAAGGATTCTTCGGGCGATGCGCTTTCTGTGCGGATGGAAATATTGCCGTGCGCGTATGGCGCGGAGAAAAAGGAAGGGGCGGCGCTGCGGCTGACGCTAACTTCGCGAAGCGCTAGCGCGGAACAGGCGCGCGTTCGCTGGGCATTGGGAATTGTGCGCGTGCAGCAAGCGCTGCTATTTGTTTCGCGCGCAATGCGACAGAAGCTTGGGATTGATGGTGACGCCGAATAGAACGGCTTCGCGTCCGATGTGCAAACTCTATTTTTGAAGAGAGAATTTAAGTAACGAAGAGGCAGCCGACGCGGGATTGCTGTCCAGCGGTGCGATGGACGTAAAGTTTTTTAAGTTTGACGCGAACTTCGCCCAGAATCGGCACGTGAAGCACGGCTTGAAATGAATCGCCGGAGGGAAGATCGTTTTCGGCTTCGAGCGCAACTCCTCCATGACTCATATCCAAAACGCGAAATTGTTTGTCCGCGCCGCTGGACACCGTAGCGAAAGCTCGCTTGCCGGAGAGTGAAATACGCTCCCATTTACGGCGCTCTGCTCCGAGACGGTCCGCTGCTTTCGGAGCGGTTGTAGTTGTAGCAGGCGGCGCAGAAGCGCTGCGCTGCCCGGACGGCGGTTTTCCTTCGGACGTTGATTTTCCTTCAAACGTTGGTTGCGCACGATTCGATTCGCCCGCTAGATTTCCCGGTTCTGGCGCGGTTTCCAATTTTTCAGGTCTAGCGGTGGAAACATCCGCGGCAGGCCGTGAAGTTGTTCGTGGAACTTCACGCCGCAGCGCATCTGCCGCGGCATTTACATCGGCGCCATTTTTTTCGCGCGCAGAGTATTTCATCTGGTAGAGGCGTTCATCGGCAACGCGCAGAAGCACTTCCGCCTGATCGCCATCCTGCGGATAAACTGCGAGGCCGTAATCGAGTCCGATGGGGATTTCCATTTGCTGCGGTTGCAGGACGCCCGCAAAATTCGCGTGAACGCGGCGCCCGAGGGTGGCGGCATGTTCGGCGTCTGATTGCGGAAGCAGCAGCGCGAACTCGTCTCCGCCAATGCGAAATGCGAAGTCCGACGTGCGCATGGAATGGCGCAGCGTGCTCGCGGCAAGCTGCAGCACTTGATCCCCGCGCGGATGGCCGAAGCGATCGTTCACCATTTTGAAGACGTGCAAGTCCATGACGATGAGCGCGAGATTCAGATCGTAACGGCGTGCGCGATTCAGCTCTTTTTCAAAATATTCTTCAAACAGACGGCGGTTGTAAAGTCCGGTAAGCGGATCGGTGGCCGCGTTGACCTGAAGTTTTTTCAGGTCTTCATATTCCATCAGGATGGGCGCGCGCAAAAGATTGGACGTCGCGAGATAGTCCACCATGGCGGTCTTCAGCGCTACAGGGCGTCCGACAAGTTGCGTGAGTTCGCGGCGGCGTTCGAGAATGCGATCCCAGGAATCCGTACTTTGGGTTTCGCTCAAATCCAACTGCGTCAAAGATTTCAGCAGGCGTTGCAGAAACAAACCACGAGCGGGCCGATCGAGACCTTCGAGGGTATCGATCAGCAATTCAAAAAAACTATCTTCAACGGGCCGGGAGGAACCCGCAATGCGTCCGGGATCGGACAGTTCCATCTAATTTTTTCCATTCGGGCTTTCCCCCGGGGAGTGGGGAGCACACTGAGACCTACCCATTCAATGTATAGCACACGAGTTGCCATCTGAGAATCGAGCGGAACGCAGATTCTTGGCGACTCGAATCGCGGAGATCATGGCGAAATTGGCATTTGCACGCGCCAATGGAGAAAAAGATTTCGCGTTCGGGGAATAAATGACAATTTCATCGCGCAAAACGTATCAAAAAACTTCCACTGCATCCACTACGATAGTTTTAGGACTACCCCTTATTCCAGCGCTTTCAGGAATTCAACTCCGACAAATTGCAAATCGCCGCCATCGTGCTCTTGCCGGCGAATGCGCGCCTGAATGGGAGGAGTCTCCGGCGGAACGCGGGTGTATCCAGTTGCCGCAGGTGAAGGCGCAGGGATTGTCAATTGAACTACGGTGTCCACAGCCAACGTGCGGGTGCTGGCCAAAAATGCGCCTGTCGCGCTGATGTCAAAAGTCTTGGTAAGATCGAGGAAGACGGATCCAGCGGCGTCCACACCCCTGACGAACATCGGCACTTGCAGTCTTATCCTGGGCGAACGGCGTCGCTCGTCGGGGCTCAAGCGTGTACCTTCCCTTCACATACGAGTGGAAATTTATTTCCTAAGCCGTAGTACCGATGGCCTAGTACTCCAAAATAGGAGCATATATCATGCCACAAATTGCTTAGATGTCTGCTAGACTGTAACCCTATATAAACAATGTATTTATATAGGTATTCAGCGTAGTGGAAATGAATTTCCCGTCTGGACTTCTTCCTTTCGGGCCAGTTCTTTTCTCCTATTGTGCAAACTAGGACTCCTTTACCATTGACACCCTATGGCCCGTTTGCCACTATTTGCCCCTATCGGGTGTGTTAGCGAGCCTGCACGAAGGAAATTCTTAGGAGCGATGGGGTCCCGGCAGTCTCAAAGTTGCACTGGGTATCCGTGGAGGAAGTTTGCTTAAAGAAGTTGTTTCCGAAGCGCCGAACGGAGTGAGTCTTTCTCCGGCGATTGTGCTATCGCTATTGGACGCGCTCGACGGGCCCGTGGTGATCGCGGAACGCGCGGGCCGCGTGCTGATGGCGAATCTGCGCGCACGGCAAACGCTGAACGCGGAAGGTTATCCTGAAATTGGCGAGCTGAATCTTTTTTCACATTTACTACACGTCGATCCAAAAGTAATTTTCACGCAAATCGAAAGCGGCGAGCACGAAGTTTCTCTGCAGATCGAACTTCACAGCGGAAAAATTCAATCGCGAGTGCAGTGGCTGCCGGAACCGGACTGGCTAGTTGTGCAAATGGATGCGCCGGCGAGAAAAGTTTCGAGCGATCCGGCCGGACAGCACACTGTCGAAGGGCTGCTGCAAGAACGCGAAATTACGTATCGGAATTTGCTGGCGGCGTATTTGCGCTTGCAGGAAGTGAATCGGCAGAAAACAGTTTTTCTTGCGTCGGCGGCACATGAGTTGAAGACTCCGCTGGCGGTGATCAAAGGATATTACGACCTACTTCTTTCGGGCTCGCTTGGCAAACTGGCGGATAAGCAGCGCGAGATTCTGCACGAGTCGAAAGAAAGTTGCGAGCGGCTGGTGCGGCTTGTTTCCATGTTCCTGAATTATTCGGCGCTGGAAAGCGGCAAGCTGGTGCTGCATCTGCACGATAACGACATTCGCGATTGTTTGAGCGAAGTAACGAAGCGGTGGCAAGAAGCGTTTCAGCGGAAGAATGTGAAACTGGAATTCAGATTAGATCCAGGGCTGCCGGTGTTTCGATTCGACTATCAGAAAGTGCAGCAGGCAGTTGCGAATCTTTTGGATAACGCGCTGAAGCACACGCCGGCGGGCGGCAGCGTCAATTTGGTGGCGGAGCCGCATTTCTGGGAGCGCCGCGCCTCGGGCGATCCGCAGCCTCAGGAACGGCGTACGCAAATTATGCGGCATCCGAATAGCGCGAGAATTTCAGTTACAGACACGGGCCGGGGAATTTCCGCGGAGCATCATCAGGAAATATTTGAGGATTTCGTGCGTGTGGATCGAAC
>DATBYL010000266.1:0-3965 GCA_036513735.1 Candidatus Acidiferrales bacterium | reverse complement strand
CGCGATTTGAAACTTGAAGCGCTCGTGCCGGTCGTGAAAGGCGATTTGCCGCTGCTGGTGATTGCGAACGCGGCGAATCAAATCCGCGAAGCGATTGCCTACTGCGATAAACAGAAACTGAAAATGATTCTCGCCACTGGTCCGGCGGCGGGCGAAGTGAAGGATGTTCTGAAAGAAAAGAATATTCCCGTAATTCTTCGTCCCACGCTTACGTTGGTGCGCGGAGAAGATTCGCCGTACGACGAAAATTTGACGCTCCCCGGTGAACTTTCCAAGGCCGGCATCAAAGTTGCTTTCGGTAGCTACGGCAATGAATTCGCGCGGCGGCTTTCGCAACAAGCGGGGGTGGCCGTGGCCTACGGCATGTCACACGACGACGCGATGAAAGCGTTGACGATTAATCCGGCGGAAATGTTCGGCGTCGGCAAAGAACTGGGCACAATTGAAGCGGGCAAAATGGCCAACATCATTGTGACCACCGGCGATCCGCTTGAACTGACCACGCAGGTGAAATATTTGTTTATCAAAGGGCAGCTCGTCGGCATGGAAACGAAGCACACTAAACTGTGGGATGAATATCGCAAGCGTCCTTAAGACGATTGCGAATTCGTAATTTCTTGCGGCGGAATGCGCGGTCTGGCATTCCGCCGCTTCTTTTTGCGCCACAACGCCGCGCTTTTCCCAGACGTGAGACAATCATCTATCCTTATATAGAGCTGGTTTGTCAGTGCGAGGTGCGATATGCGGGAAGCTGTAATCGTAAGCGCGGTGCGCACGGCAGTCGGCAAAGCATTCAAGGGCACGCTCGCTGGCATGCGTCCCGACGATCTCGCCGCCATCGCCATTCGCGAAAGTTTGGCGCGCGTGCCGGGCCTCGGAATGCGCGAAGTGGACGACGTGATTCTCGGCTGCGCCATGCCCGAAGGCGAGCAGGGAATGAATGTGGCGCGCATCGCATCTCTTCGCGCCGGATTGCCCGTGGAAATTCCCGCTGTGACCGTGAATCGTTTTTGCTCTTCAGGACTGCAATCCATCGCGATGGCCGCCGAACGAATCATGTTGGGTCACGCGGAAGTAATTGTGGCAGGCGGCACGGAATCCATGAGCATGGTTCCGATGGGCGGAAATAAAATTTCGCCGAATCCGTGGCTCATTGACCATTATCCCGACGTTTATTTGAATATGGGTCTCACTGCTGAAAATGTTGCGCGCCATTACGGCATCACGCGTGAACAATCCGACGCGTTTTCTCTGGTCAGCCATCAGAAAGCGCTCGCAGCAATTGCTGCGGGAAAATTTCGCGATGAAATTATTCCAGTGGATGTGCCGACGACTGCCTACGCAAACGCCGCGGGCGCTAACGGAGAAATCGCTGCTGGAAAAGTAACTTCGGCCACAATTAAATTCGATATTGACGAAGGCCCGCGCGCGGACACATCTTTAGAAGCGCTGGCTAAGTTGAAGCCTGCATTTCATTCGCACGGTGTCGTAACAGCAGGGAACAGTTCGCAAATGAGCGACGGCGCCGCCGCCTGCGTGATCATGAGCGCCGAACATGCGCGCGAAATTGGAGTGCAACCGCTGGCGCGTTTTATTTCCTTCGCGGTCGCAGGATGTTTGCCGGAAGAAATGGGCGTCGGGCCGGTCTACGCAATCCCAAAGGCGCTGAAGCTGGCCGGGCTAAAACTCGAACAAATTGACGTGATCGAATTAAATGAAGCATTTGCCGCGCAGGCGCTCGCGGTAATTAAACTTGCGGGACTTGATCCTTCGCGCGTAAATCGAAATGGCGGAGCAATCGCGCTTGGACATCCGCTGGGCTGCACCGGCGCGAAACTTACCGCATCGATCGTCCGCGAGCTTGCGCGCACCGGCGGAGAATATGGAATGGTCACCATGTGCATCGGCGGAGGAATGGGCGCGGCTGGAATCTTTCAGCGCGTAGGTTAGTTCCGCCGCCAGTCTAAATGCGGAGCTACTTTTTTGTGGCGGTTGCTTTGTAAATTAATTGAAACGGTGCGTCGCCAATTTTGATGTAATTCTCGATGTGCAGCACATTCCCTTGCGGATGAACGTACACTGCTCGCAGATGTACGGCCTCCGCGTTCTCGACGTCAATTAGTATTACAAGATCGTCCCCTTCCCATTTCGCGGTGCCAATCACAGCGCCGGGAAAAGCGTTTCCCAGCGTGACCACTGTGTAAGCTTTCTTCTTCGGATCCCACGAAATTATTTCGTGGCCGAAATCTTTTCCCACGGTGCTGTCCTCTTCAAAATCGGCGATCACAGAAAATCCGCCGGGCCCCAATTGGGCCTTGTACCAGCCCTTCTGTTTTCCGCCGTCTGCCATCGTCGATTTTTCATATTCGCTGACCGTATCCCACGCTCCGATCAAAAAATTAAGCTTTTGCATTTCAGGCCCGGGCTTGGGCGCTTCCATCGCCTGACGTCCATATGAATTTCTCGCGTTCAAACTGACCACCGCCATTGCGCACAGACACGTCAACCCGATCAACATCCCCGCTCGTCGCATAAAAAAATCTCCCTTCACTTCTATTTCTGCGCCGCCTTCCAAAGCCCAACCATATTTCCTTCTGGATCCTGCATCCAGGCAAAAGTTCCCGTCGGAATCGGCACCGGCGGCACCAGCATTTTTCCGCCCAGCGAAATCGCTTTGTCGAGATAGGCCTGCACGTCATCCACCTCCACATAAAAAATTGTGTAGTTATGCGGCTCGTGGCCGAGTGCCGTTATGTGTCCGGGAATTCCGCTGCCCGCTCCGGTATCAATCATCGTGGCCGGACCCATCTCCGCCATTTTCCAGTCAAAAAGTTTTGCGTAAAAATCGGAAGTTGTTTTCTGATTGCGGCATCCAATTTCAAAATGCACAACTGGGCGTCCCATGTTTCCTCCTTAGGCTACGCGTCATCAAATTTGCGCGTCCAGATTGCCCGTCGCTTCTTCAATCGTCAACCAGAAAAGCCTGCCGCCCAGCAACCGCCCCCGAATTGCCACCGCCGTATCTTCCGAGTAAGATTGTTCGACGGATATCCGAGCGGAACTTGTAGCTCGAACGCGGTTTTCCCGCTCCTCGACGTATTTCCGAAACATCGATCGCTGAAATGAGAGAAATTTAATGGCGCCTAACTCGTCTTGGTATTTCGCTTATGGCAGCAACCTGAGCCGCGATCAATTCCGTTCGCGCGCCGGCCAAATCATCGAAGAAATAAACGGCCAATTGAAAAATTACGAATTGCGCTTCAATAAAAAAGTGCGCGGCGGCTCCGCGGCGGCAAATGTGCAGCAAGCGCCCGGCAAAACTGTCCACGGAGTTCTCTACCGCATTCCTGAAGCCGCGTTCCGCAACATCGATCGCTACGAAGGCGTTCCCGAACACTATCGCCGCATCGAATTACGCGTCACCGCCTCCGATGGACGCGAACTGAGCGCGCAGGTTTACATCGCCAGCAAAGTGGAAAAGGGTTTGAAGCCCGCGCCCCATTATTTGAAATCGATTCTCGATGGCGCCGCCGAACATGGCATGCCCGACGACTATGTGGCCGCCGTCCGCGCCGAAGCAGGCGCGCGCGAAGTATCGTCGGAAAGTTAAATTTCGTCCTATAATCTCCCGGTGCCGTCTGTCGCCGGCGATCTAAGGGAGAACCCGTGGCCACTTCAACAGCTTCAATCAGCATCACCAAGGGCGGCAGCTTTTTGCTGGATCAAACTCGCCCCGATCAAATTTTTACTCCCGCGGACATTACCGACGACCAGCGCCTGATTGGCCAGACAGCCGAAGAATTTGTGATGAAAGAAGTGCTGCCGCGAACGAAGGAACTCGAGGAAAAAAAGCCGGGCCTGATGGTAGAGTTGCTGAAGAAAGCGGGCGAGTTGGGATTGTTGAGCGCCGGAGTCCCTGAAGCATACGGTGGCGCGGGCCTCGATAAAATCTCCGTCACAGTCCT
>DATBYL010000265.1:0-3084 GCA_036513735.1 Candidatus Acidiferrales bacterium | reverse complement strand
ATTGTTCCCGCTGATGCCATACGAAAATTTACGTGCGATGTCAGACGAAGATTTGGCTTCTGTAATTGTTTATTTGCGGACGCTTACGCCCGTTCGCAATTCGCTTCCGAAAACCGAGATTATTTTCCCGGTGAAATATTTGATCCGAAATGCGCCCCAACCGCTTAATGTGCCAGTGCCGGCGCCAGATTTTTCCACATCGGAGAAGCGTGGCGCGTACGTGACCGCGATGGCAGGTTGCACCGATTGCCACACTCCGGCAGACGCGCACGGAGCGCGACTGCCCGGAATGGAATTCGCCGGTGGATTTATTCTGGAAGGCCCATTCGGGCGCGTGGCTAGCGCGAATTTGACTCCCGATCCTTCTGGAATTCCTTATTACGACACAAAAATGTTTGTCGATGCGATTCGCACCGGTTCCGTTCGCGCGCGCAAATTAAGTCCAGTTATGCCGACGGAAGTTTATAGCGGCATGACGGACGAAGATCTCTCCGCAATTTTCGCGTATCTGAAAACTTTGAAGCCCATTCACCATCACGTCGACAACGCCGAGCCTTCAGCGTTTTGCAAACTTTGCAAAGTGGCTCATGGCGGCGGCAACGCAAATTAAATTTAGATTTCTGTAACGCTTGCGCGCGGCGGCACATCTGCCATATAAGTCCTACTGGCCATAGTTTTATTTTATTGGAGAAAACATCTATGAGAACGTTCCGGCATTTCGCGTCTTCTCGCATTCTTGGTTGGTCGGCATCGGCTAGTCTCGCGCTGCTCGCAATTTTATTTTGGCCAGGTCAAGGACTAGCACGGCAGTCCGATACGCAGTCCGCGAAGGCGTCCGCGCTGCAAGGGCCGCGTGATCCGGCTCTCTTCTCCGGATTGAAGTGGAGAATGATTGGTCCATTCCGCGCGGGCCGCACAGTTGCCGCCACGGGCGTGCCGGGTCAGCCGAATCATTTTTACTTTGGCTCGGTTGGCGGCGGCGTGTGGGAGTCCACGAACTCCGGTGAGAGTTGGAATCCGATTTTTGATAATCAGGACGTCGCGTCCATTGGCGCAATCGCCGTCGCGCCCAGCGATCCAACTATTATTTACGTAGGCTCCGGCGAAGCTGATATGCGCTCGCAAATTTCTTACGGCGACGGAATGTACAAATCCACTGACGCCGGAAAAACCTGGAATCACATTGGCCTCGAAAACACGCGTCAAATCGGCCGCGTGCTCGTAGACCCGCGAAATCCCAACACAGTTTTCGTCGCCGCGCTTGGTCACGCATATGGGCCTAATCCGGATCGCGGAGTGTTCCGTTCCACAGATGGCGGCGCGACGTGGCAGAAAGTTTTGTACAAGAATGAAAATGTCGGCGCGATCGATCTGGCATTCGATTCTCGAAATCCACAAATAATGTATGCATCGTTGTGGGCCACGCGCCGTCCGCCTTGGACAATTTATCCTCCGTCCATCGGCCCCGGAGGCGGCCTTTTCAAGTCCACCGACGGCGGAAGCACGTGGAAGGAACTTGCAGGCGGACTGCCTGCGGATGGCGATGGCCGCATTGGCATAGGAGTTGCGCCGAGCGATCCCAATCGCGTTTATGCAATCGTGGATAATTCCGACGCAAAAAAAGGCGGCCTGTACCGCTCGAATGACGCTGGCGCGACGTGGCAGTTGATGGATAATGACCAACGAATTTGGGGACGCGGCTGGTATTTCTGCGTCACCGCCGTCGATCCGAAAAATCCTGACAAATTGTATGTCTCAAATACTTCCGTGTATCGCTCGGATGACGGCGGAAAAACTTTTATTCCAATAAAAGGCGCGCCCGGCGGCGACGATTATCACCAGCTTTGGATTTATCCGGACGATGGCCAGCGCATGATTCTTTCAAGTGATCAAGGAACCGTCGTCAGCGTCGACGGTGGACTCGTATGGAGTTCTTGGTACAACCAGCCGACCGCGCAGATTTATCACATCGTCACAGACAATCAGGATCCTTATTGGGTTTACGGCGCGCAGCAAGATAGCGGCGCGGTGAAAGCAGTCAGCCGCGGAATTTACGGATCGATTTCCTATATGCGCGATTGGGCGCCGATTTGTGCGGGCGGAGAAAGCGGCTACGTTGCCGTCGATCCTTCCGACTCAAATATTCTTTATGGCGGAACAGTTTCGGTTTGCGATCAGCGCGACAATGCCGGACACAACATCACTCCGATGCTCGGCTCGTCTGAACTCGGTCCATTCCGTCACACGTGGACGTTGCCGCTCGTGTTTTCCGAAGCTCCCGGCCACGCGCTTTATTTCAGCAATCAATATTTATGGAAGACGATTGACCGCGGAAAGAATTGGACGCGCATCAGCAAGGACATGACGCGCGAAAATCCAAGCGTTCCTCCGAATCTTGACGCAGCAACCGCCGCCGATGGAAACGGAACTCCGCGCTCGGGAGTAATTTATACGATCGCGCCTTCACCGTTGCTTCCCGACACAATTTGGATCGGCACCGACGACGGTCTGATCCATGTGACGCGCGATGGCGGAAAAACTTGGGCGAACGTAACGCCGCCGGAAGTCACCGCATGGAGCAAAATCGCGCTGATGGAAGCGTCGCATTCCAACGCGATGACGGCATACGCGGCCGTGGATCGCCACCGGCTGGAAGATTACAAGGCGTACATTTATCGCACACGCGACGGAGGGAAAACTTGGAAGATGATCGCGAATGGAATTCCCGACGGCAGCTACGTCAACGCGATTAAAGAAGACCCGAAACAAAAGGGATTGCTGTTTGCAGGAACGGAGCTCGGCGTCTACGTTTCATTTAATGATGGAGACGACTGGCAGCCGCTGCAAAATAATTTGCCGCATTCCTCCGCGCGCGATTTCGCAATTCACGGCGACGATTTGATCGTCGCAACGCACGGCCGCGGCTTTTACGTGCTGGATAACATTACTGCGCTGCGCCAGATTGCGAAGATGGCGTCTACGCCCGACACGATGGTGTTTACGCCGCAACCAGCACTTCGCCGTCGCACCGGCGGCGGAGGCGGCACGCCGCTTCCGTACGGTTCCGCAGAAACGGACAACCCT
>DATBYL010000264.1:0-3850 GCA_036513735.1 Candidatus Acidiferrales bacterium | reverse complement strand
CTATTCTGCGCGGGCGTCACAGTTTTCCGCGCACTGAAAAACGCGGAAGTGATCCAAGGCCAGCGCGTCGCCGTATTTGGTGTTGGCGGACTCGGTCATCTCGCAATTCAAATCGCCCACGCCATGGGCGCCGAAGTAATTGCAATTGATGTCGACGACGCGAAACTTTCTCTCGCGAAAGAATCCGGCGCCCAGCAAATGTTAAATTCCGCTAAGGAAGATGTTGGCGCGCAACTTCGAAATTCCGGCGGCGTTCATCTCGCGCTCGTTGCAACGCCGGCAAAATCTGCCTATGACACAGCATTCACCGTGCTCCGCGCCGGTGGCGCGGTTATGATCGTCGGACTTCCCTCCGAACCTCTCACGTTTGACGCGGTGAAATTAGCGCGCAACGAAGCGCGAATCCTCACGTCCGTCGTCGGCACGCGACAGGATGTTCGAGGCACACTCGCTCTCGCCGACGCCGGAAAACTAAAATGTCATGTGGAAACGCGTCCCCTCGCGCAAGTGAATGAAATCCTCGACGAAATGCAGCGCGGGACACTTCTCGGCCGCATCGTCCTCATTCCTTAATATCGTCCTTGGCGAATTCCTGTAGTGGAAGATTCTGCAATTGACTTTCGCTTTTACTTCGCCTAAGATTAAGGCGCAAATCGTTCGCGGCGAAATCTGAATTGCGAGGCAACCATGGCTCTGACCAAACGGCAAAAAGAAGTTCTCGATCTTCTGGTCACCTTCCTGAATAAGCACGGCTATTCGCCAAGCTTTGAAGAAATCGCGAAGTCCATGAAATTGAATTCGCTGGCGACGGTGCATAAGCACATCACTACGCTTGAGAAAAAAGGCTATGTCCGACGCGGATACAATCAGAGCCGCTCGATTGAAGTGCTGCAACTTCCCATGCAGGTCCGCGAGCAAGTTGAAAGCCGCCATGATATCGAAATCCCGATGATGGGACGCATTGCGGCAGGCCGTCCTCTGGAAGCCGTAGAGGATCGCGAAACACTTTCGCTCGGCGAATTCGCGCGCGGCGGAAATAGTTTTGTTTTGCAGGTGAAGGGAAGTTCGATGCGCGAGGATCACATCCTCGACGGCGATTACGTTGTGGTGGAACCCACGCAAGTGGCGAACACCGGCGAAATTGTTGTCGCGCTAATCGGCGGAACTGACGCCACGCTCAAGCGCTTCTATCGAGAGTCCGGCGGAAAAGTTCGTCTCCAGCCCGCCAATAGCGAAATGGAGCCCATCATCGTTCCCGCGGTGGACGTAAAAATTCAAGGCCGCGTGATCGGCGTCCTTCGGAAATACTAATCGCACGCGCCGAATCGCACGCAGCGCGCAGATCTGTTTCGAATCGGCGCAATTTTTCCTCGAACTAGTATCCAATCCGACACGCGGACGTCCCTTTGCTGTTGCTCCATTTTGGTGCACAGGCTTACAGTGCTCAACACCCCGGCCACACGAACGCCAGCATTTTCGGCGAGTTGCACGGTCCAGGGAGGGCCCATGTGGGGAAAGAAACCAGAACAGCACGAGCAATCTGCACCGCCCGCAATTCCTGAATCGCAGGTTGCGACGCCGCCGAAGACCGCTCCGGCAACCATGGAGGCAACAAAAATGAGCACCGACGCACTACGCCCGTCAGCATCTTCCAGCAGCGCCACCGCCCGCTTGGGTGCCAGCCTGCATGTGAAGGGTGAAATCACAGGACACGAAGACCTGCTTGTAGACGGCAGCGTCGAGGGCCTGATCCAGCTCGAAGATCGCAAGCTCACCGTTGGCTCAACCGCCAAGGTGACGGCCGACGTGATCGCGCGGGAAGTTGTGGTCTACGGCAGCGTTAAGGGAAATTTGCGCGCCAAAGACCGCATCGAAATTAAGAAGGACGGCTCGGTCGTGGGCGATCTAACTACCGCCCGCATCATGATCGAAGACGGCGCGTACTTTAAGGGCTCTATCGAGATTGATAAGGCCGGCGATGCGGCCGGAACCGATCTCGACAAGCCGGCGTATGCGCGCGCTGCCACTCCGGCAACGAAGTCGTAAGCCGACCGCGTAATCCTCTCGCAGATTTCGGGAGCGCCCGTCGTTGGATCGGGCGCTCAGCGTTACTTGAATTGTGTCCGCCGGATGTTTTTCTGCGAAGTTTGATGCGCCAGTGAAAATCTGTTCGTTCTTGATCGGTTCAGAAGCGCTTTTGGCCACTTTGGCCTTGACGCGAAATTATAATTAACGATACACTGTGAGTGGAGAAGACGTGTCTTCTCCCTTCGCCGCCGAGTTTGGCGGCTTTTGTTTTTTAACTGCCATTCGCAAGTGGATCCCCGCGTTGACAAAAATCGCGCGCTAATCTATTGTTAACGCTTGCGTTTGAAGGGAAAGGTGTGACCGTGGCTGCTAGTTTAAGTATGCGTACGTATGTTCCTAAGGGGCAAGACGCCGACGACATGCAGGCTGGCTTGAATTGGTTCGTCGTTGACGCATCTAATCAAGTGCTGGGCCGTCTCGCGACGCACGTCGCTCGATTGCTGATTGGCAAGGATAAGCCGAATTACACTCCGTATCTAGATTGCGGCGATCATATCGTTGTTATCAACGCGGATAAGATTCGTCTGACGGGCAATAAGCTCGAGCAGAAAATCTATCGCCATCACAGCGGATTTCCCGGTGGTCTGAAAGAAGTTCCCGCGAAGCGCATGCGCGCGAATCGCGCGGACTGGATGATTCGTGAAGCGGTGCTGGGCATGTTGCCCAAGAATAAGTTGCGCGCGCATCGCGCGAAGAAGTTGCGTATTTATTTGGACGACAAAGGTTTGGCACGGCATACCGGACAGAAGCCGCAAGCAATCGAAGCGCAGGCGTAGCGTCCTCGTTATGTTGTCCGAAGTTGTTCCGATGTTTTGTCCGCACGCGGGTTCTCGGATTTTGTTCTCCCGGTGACTGGAAGTGTCTGCAAAAGTTTTGGAATTAGCGGATTTGGTTTGGCGGACAGAATTTCTGAAGACAGGTTCGTCCGCAGGAGGAAGTTTTGAGCGCCACTTCGCAACCGATCGAGGGCAGCAAGGCAGCCGTCATTAATTGTACGGGACGCCGCAAAGAAGCCGTCGCGCGCGTTTTCCTTCGCCCCGGCTCCGGCAAGTTCACCGTGAACGGCCGTGAGATTAAAGATTATTTCCACAATATCGCCTGGCTGAATGCGGCCGTCGAACCGTTGAAGTTCACGAACACAACGGATCAGGTCGATGTTGCTGCCACCACAAACGGCGGTGGCCCCGGCGGACAGGCCGGCGCGGTGCGCATGGGACTTTCGCGCGCCCTTTCAAAGTTTAATGCTGACCTGCGGATCGGATTGCGCCGTAACGGTTTCCTGACGCGCGATTCACGCATGCGAGAGCGCAAGAAGTACGGGCAAAAAGGCGCCCGCAAGCGCTTCCAATTCAGCAAGCGCTAATTTTTTCAGCGCTGCATACAAGCTCTGGTTCCGGTGCTCGCAAGAGCACCGGAATCAAATTCACGGTCGGCAAGGAAGCCGGCACGACGGATGCTCTGGTTAGCTGACTCGTTAGATTTATCGACTCAGCAGCCCGCAAGCATCTAGTTCATTTAGGAGGATCGTTGGCAGTTGAAATTACGATGAAAGAATTGCTGGAGGCCGGAGTTCACTTCGGTCATCAGACACGCCGCTGGAACCCGAAAATGAAAGAATATATTTTCGGCGAACGCAATGGAATTCACATTATTGATCTCCAAAAAACTTTGAAGATGTTTCGCGATGCGTCGCGGTTTGTAAGCGAATTAACCGCGCAGGGCCGCAGTATTTTGTTTGTCGGAACCAAGCGCCAGGCTCAGG
>DATBYL010000263.1:0-11686 GCA_036513735.1 Candidatus Acidiferrales bacterium | reverse complement strand
CTTCTTCGGCGTGAATGCGTTTTACTTTTGCGTGCGGATGCGGGCTGAGCAGCAATTTGCAGAACAACATTCCGGGAGCGCGAAAATCTTCGGCGTATTTTGCGGAGCCTGTGACCTTGGCGTGCAGATCGGGCGTCGTATAATTCTTGCCGACTAGTTTGTGACCGGCGCCGTACTGGCGTCCGGTGTCATTGGCTGGTTTGTCGGTGGTCTTACCGGCTGCCTTATCAGTTTTATCTTGGTCAGGCATGATTGGCCTTTCGTAGATTTTCGGCGCCGCGCATCATGGCGTTCAAAATCTTGTTGTAGTCCTGGCAGCGGCACAAATTTCCTGAAATTCCGTGCGCCAATTCCTGGCGCGTTGGATTTGGATTTGTTTTCAGGAATCCCACGGTGGCCATCATGAAGCCGGACATGCAGAATGCGCATTGGAAACCTTGCTCGTCAATCACGCCTTGCTGCACGGGATGCAAAGTTCCGTCCGGGCTGGCCAATCCTTCGACGGTGACGACTTTTCGCGCGCGTACGGTGTGCGTAAGCATCGAACACGAATAGTGCGGCACGTCGTCGATGAGCACGGTGCAGGCGCCGCATTCCGCGCGATCGCAGCCGAGCTTTGTTCCAGTCAATCCCAATTTGTAGCGCAGCGTCCACGCGAGGGTTTCTTGCTTCAGCACATCCACCGGACGCATCTGGCCATTCACATTTAAGGTGATGAGGCGTTCTCCGGCGCCGATGCCGCTTGTTTGGCCGAGTAGCGTGGACGCGCGGAATAAATAATTCACGGAGGAGACAGCCGCGCCGCTGGCAATAATGCCTTTGATGAAGGTTCGCCGCGTGAGTGGGTTCGGCGTGCCTTCGATCTTTTTTATTTCTACCAGATCTGACATTGATGCCGCTCCTGTTCGCGGAATAACAGCCGTCCCGCGATTTTCATTGCGGACGCCTTACTATAATACTGGGCGCGATGTGAGGCCATCGAAGTTTTGATGGATTCCGGCCGGCTTGGTTGCGTCAATATTCATCGAGACACACTTGGAGCGCATGCTGAATGTCGAACCGGAAGACTGGGAGGTCGAATCCCCCAGGTCGCATGCCTGCGAGGATACTTCCCGTAATGCTATACTCCGTCCGGCGGAATTTCACATGAGCAATCCAAGACGAGCGCCACGGGCGAAGCTCTTCCTGAGCGCCCTCACGTTGTTAGGTCTTTTGATGCCTATTGTGGCTGCCACGCAAAATCCACCGAACACCCCAAAACTTGCCTTTGAAGTCGCCTCCATCAAAGAATGGCAACCGAATCAGCCTCTACCTCGAATCGCAATGGGCATTCGCTATTCCAAGGGCAGTGTTTACGCACCCTGTTCCGACTTGTGGTCTATCGTCCGCTACGCGTATCACTTGTCGCTCGCGTCTCCCATCAGTGGCCTGCCAGACTGGGCCAAAGTTCAATGCGGCCCCAACGCGTTTAGCGTTGACGCTACGATGCCACTTGAGACCACCGAGGACCAAGCGCGCCAGATGATGCAAAGCCTGCTCGAAGACCGTTTCAAAATGCGCGTGCACTGGGAAAAGAAAGATATGCAGGTTTTCGTCCTGACCATCGCGCCAGACGGATTCAAAGGAAAGGTTTACGATCCCAAAACTTTCAAGCGGCCAACGCTAACTTGTCCTGAGGACGACCAGGGCTGCGGTCAGTTTTATGGCAGAGCCACGATCTCCGAACTTGCGAATTTCCTCAGTTCTTCCGCCGGACGTATGATCATTGACAAGACCGGCCTCACCGATACTTACGAAACAAACTTCATGTTTGCGAACGACAAAGCCGAAGCCTCATCTCTCCCGTCTCTTCCAACGGTTCTGCGCGAGAAATTCGGCCTCTTGTTGAAACCGCAAACCGCTCCGGTCGACGTTCTCGTCATCGACCACGTAGAAAAGCCTTCGCCGAATTAACAGAGTTACTGAAGCGCACGGATAATTCGGATTAGAGACTTGTTCTTGATGCGTACGGCTTGTATTCGTTGACTTGCCTGAGTACGCCACCTAAAATGTGCGATTCATGGCGGAATCCTCCTCTCTGATCGGCCAGACAATTTCGCACTACCGCATCGTGGAAAAGATTGGTGGCGGCGGAATGGGTGTGGTCTATAAGGCTGAAGACACGCGCCTGCATCGCTTCGCTGCGCTGAAATTTTTGCCGGATGATGTTGCGCGCGATCCGCAGGCGCTGGCCCGCTTTCGGCGAGAAGCACAGGCGGCATCCGCGCTGAATCACCCCAACATTTGCACGATTTATGATGTGAGCGAGGAAAACGCTCAGGCGTTCATCGCGATGGAATATCTTGAGGGCGCAACGCTGAAACATCACATCAGCGGAAGTCCGATGGAACTTGAAGAGCTTGTTTCGCTGGCCATTCAGATTACCGACGCTCTTGACGCGGCGCACGCAAAAGGAATTGTGCACCGGGACATCAAGCCCGCGAATATTTTTGTTACCAACCGAGGCCATGCGAAGGTGCTGGATTTTGGTCTGGCGAAGCAAGCGTGGATTCCGGAGAACAGCGGCGTTTCCGTTTTGCCAACGGCGACGGCTGAAGAACTTCTGACGAGTCCGGGCAGCGCGGTTGGCACGGTGGCATATATGTCACCGGAACAAGTGCGCGGGAAACCACTTGATGCGCGTACGGACCTTTTTTCATTCGGCGTGGTGCTGTATGAAATGGCAACCGGCGCGCTGCCATTTCGCGGAGACACTTCCGGCGTGGTCTTCGAGGCGATTCTGAATCGAGAGCCGGTTGCGCCGGTGCGTCTGAATCCGATTCTGCCTTCGCGGCTGGAAGAAATTATTCACCGCGCGCTGGAGAAGGATCGAAATCTGCGGTATCAGAATGCGGCTGACCTGCGCGTGGAATTACAGCGCGTGAAGCGAGACTCGAGTTCCGGACATTCCCACAAAGCAGTGCCGATGCCTGGGGAATCAGTGGAGGCTGCGCAGTCAAGCGCAGTATCGCCCGCGAAGCGAAACCACGGAATGCGAAATGCGATTCTTAGCGCGGCTGTGGTTCTTTTGCTGGCCGCTGGCATTTTCTGGTTCCTCCATTTCCGGTCTTCAGTTGGTACGCCGGCGTCGAGCAACAATTGGAAGCAGCTTACATTTTTCACGGATTCCGTTGTTAGCCCGGCACTTTCGCCCGACGGAAAAATGCTCGCGTTTATCCACGGAGATAATCCATTTTTCGGCGCCGGGCAAATCATGGTGAAAATCCTTCCCGACGGTCAGCCCGCCGAACTGACGCACGACACGTCGTTGAAAATGACTCCGACATTTTCTCCGGATGGATCGCGCGTTATTTACAGCACAGGTGTGGTGTGGGATGTGTGGGAGGTGCCGGTGCTTGGAGGTGAGCCAAAGAAGTTGATGCCGAACGCGTCATCACTTTCATGGGTGGAAGGCGGAAAACGGCTGATGTTTTCGGAGATCACCGGCGGTTTGCATATGGTGCTGATCAGCACGGACGAAGACCGTGGAAATCGGCGGGAGATTTACGCGCCACCCGGCGAGCGCGGCATGGCGCACCATTCGTATCTTTCGCCCGATGGCAAAAGGGTGCTCGTTGTGCAAATGAACAGCCGCGGTGAAATTACGCCTTGCCGCATCGTTTCTTTCCAGGGTGGCAGCGACACGCGAACCGTCGGTCCTGCCGTCGGATCGTGTTATGAAGCGGCATGGTCACCCGACGGTGAGTGGATGTACCTTAGCGTGGTAATCGGCAATGAATCGCATATTTGGAGACAGAAGTTTCCGGAAGGCCAGCCCGAGCAAATTACTTTCGGGCCAACGTCGCAGGAGGGAATCGCCATGGCCGCCGACGGCAAGTCATTCATCACCGCCGTTGGTTCGCGAGACGCAACAGTGTGGCTGCACGATAAAGACGGGGATCAACCGATTTCATCAGAAGGCAACGTGACAGGCGCTACTTTCTCCACGGATGGAAAAAGTCTTTACTATTTGCTGTCGAGCGGGCAACCGCCCAGCTCCGAATTGTGGATGAGGGAACTGGCCAGCGGAAAAACGGAAAAGATACTCTCCGCTGTTTCCTTGCGATCGTATTCAGTTTCGCGCGATGGAAAACAGGTCGTCTATGCGTCGAACGATCCGAGCGGGAATCCTAGTGTGTGGATTGCGCCAACGAATCGGCGCTCGTCGCCGGTGCGCATATCCGCGGCGGGAGCAATCGATGATTTACCGCGATTCCTGGCGGATGGCGACGTGGTATTCCGGTCTGCCGACGGAGGAGCCAATTTTCTGAATCGCATGAGTCCGGACGGCAGCGGCCGGCGAAAAATAACTCCGCTGCGCGTGATTGACTTCGACGCTGTCTCGCCGGACGGCCGCTGGGTCGTAGCCTCCTCACCCGGCCCCGATTCAGAGCACTACGCGCGGACGATGGCGTTTGCGGCGGATGGCAGCAAAGCGGTGATGTTGTGCGACGGATATTGTGCGCTGACATGGGATTCCGCGGGAAAATTCGCGTATCTGAATTATTGGGATGCCGTGACCAGAGAAGGTGTCTTCGTGCTACCGGTGCAGCAGGACACGGGACTTCCGAAGCTTCCGCCCGGCGGGATTACGAGTAAAGAGCAACTCACAAGCGCGAATGTTGCGATGATTCGCAAAGAACTGAAATCGGCCGTGAGTCCGTCTCTCTACGCTTACGTAGTGCAGAATACACGCCGCAACTTGTACCGTATTCCTCTGCAGTAGACACACCTCGCTGTATTCGCCCACGCTTGACAGATACAAACATGTGTTTTAAACTAGTGTTTGAATATGAAGCGAGAGCACAATCCGAGAATAACGCGTGGCGGGCGTAAGGGTAGCCCGGTGCATTCAGCGGCGACGCGGCAGAAGCTGGTGGATTCGGCGGGGCCGATCTTCGCGGAGAAGGGGTATTACTCGGCGACGGTGCGGGAAATCTGCAAGCAGGCTGGCGCAAATGTGGCGGCGGTGAATTATCACTTCAAAGATAAGTTGGGGCTGTACGAAGAAGTCCTGGTTCAATGCAAACGCGCGACGCATGTGGCTCAAGTTTTTGCGGCGCTGGACCAGACCGGATCGCCGGAAGATATTTTGCGGGACGTGATCCGAGCGAGGGTGCAGGGGCTGCGTAAAAACGCGATGCCGAATTGGCAACTTCGGATATTCGCGCACGAGCTTGCAGATCCGTCGCCGGCGTTGTCTCGTTTGATCAATCGAGTTTCGCGGCCGATTTATGACCGTCTACTGGAACTCATCGGGAAGATTATCGGAATGCCTGCGCGCCATACGAAGACTCGGCTGTGCGCGCATAGTGTGATGGGGCAGATACTTTTTTACGTTTTCGCGGGGCCGGTTCTGGAGCGGTTTTCGCCTGACATGAAGTTGACGGATGAAATGTTGGAACAGATTGCGAATCATATTGCGGATTTTTCACTGGCTTACCTTCGTGAGATGGGCCGAAACGCAAAGAAAAACGCGCGCTAGCGCAATCGAGGCAAAACATGGCTGACGAGAAAATAATGAATAGTTCAGCGGAACCGAACAAGCCTGCGAATACACCGAATGGCGGCGCTCCAGCGACGCCTGCTCCCGCACCGCGGCGAAGATTCATCCGAATTTTAGTGGTTGCTGCAATTTTGGTGGTGGCTGGAATTTTTATTTGGAGAGAGTTTTTTGCGGCGCCGAAAATTCCGGACAGCATTGTCGTGCTGAGTGGGCGCGTCGAAGGTGACGATTCCGCGATAGCGCCCAAGACGACCGGACGGATTCTTGAATTGCGAGTGCGCGAAGGCGACGCAGTGAAAGCCGGGGACATCATCGCGATTCTTGATGACGAACAAGTCCGCGCGCGGGAGAACCAAGCTCGCGCGGTGCTGACGGAAGCGGAAGCAAAAGAGAGATCAGCGAGCGATCAGATTGCCGTTCTTCGAGAACAGATGAGCCAGAATCAACTGCAAACGGAGCAGTCAAGAATTGATGCCGGTGGACGCGTGCGTCAAGCGGAAGCGGATTTAGCGGCGGCGGAAGCGGATCTGGCGCAGCAGCAGGCTGCGTATCAAATCGCGGCATTTAATAAGGATGCTTACGGGAAGCTGGCGAAATCGGGAGCTGTTTCGGAACAACAGGGACTTCAATATGCGGCAACCGCGGATCAACAGGCCGCGGCGGTAACCGCGGCGAAGCGCAGAGTGGAATCGTCGCAAGGTGCGCTGACGACGGCGCGGGCAAATTTGGATAATCCGGGAATTCGTAAATCTCAAGTTGATTTGGTTGGAAAGCAGATCACGGAGCAGAGCGCGGAAATGGCGAACGCTCGCGCAACCACGGAACAAGCGCGCGCGGAGCTGGCCGAAGCGGAAGCGAATCGCGCGGATTTAATTGTGAAAGCGCCGTTCGATGGAACGGTGGCGACGCGAGCAGCGGAACCGGGCGAAGTGGTAGTTGCGGGGACTGCGCTGATCACTTTGATCGATTTGAGCAAAGTTTATCTGCGTGGATTTGTGCCCGAAGGCGAAATTGGAAAAGTGAAAGTTGGCCAATCGGCGAGAATTTATTTGGACTCGAATCCGAAGCAGCCGCTGGATGCTTACGTTTCGCGGATTGATCCGCAGGCGACATTCACACCGGAGAATACTTATTTCCGCGATGACCGCGTGAAGCAGGTGGTCGGACTGAAATTGCAATTGAAAAGCGGAATTGGATTTGCAAAACCCGGGATGCCCGCCGATGGAGAAATTTTGGTTCAAGGCGATACGTGGCCGAAAGTCGGACGAATTCAATAATGGTTACCGCATCTGAAAATGTGGAACTTCGCGCGCCGGGTGGCGCTGAGCAGCAGCTTGCGCTGAACGTGAAAGATTTGTGGAAGCGATATGGCGTGGTGGAAGCGGTGCGAGGAATCACGTTTGAAGTTGCAAAAGGCGAAATTTTTGGACTGATCGGGCCGGACGGCGCGGGAAAAACTTCCACATTTCAAATTCTTGCAGGAGTGATGGAGGCAACGTCGGGAACGGTCGGCGTATTTGGCGGGGAAGCGCGAACGATGCGCTCGCAGACTGGATATCTGACGCAAGCGTTCAGTTTATATCCGGACTTGAGCGTTGCGGAAAATATTCGGTACACGGGAGATCTGCGGCGCGTGCCGCCGGATGAGATCGACAAGCGCGGAATGCAATATCTGCGAATGTTCGACATGGATCGCTTCACGGACCGATTGGCGGGGCGATTGAGCGGCGGCATGAAACAAAAGCTGGCGCTGGTTTGCGCGCTGGTTCCACAGCCGCAAATTTTACTGCTGGATGAGCCGACCACCGGAGTTGACCCAGTTTCGCGGCGCGAATTTTGGGACACGCTGACACATCTTGCGGCGGATGGCTTGACGATTGTTGTGGCAACTCCGTATCTGGATGAAGCGGAAAGATGCCACCGGATTGCGCTGATTCATCAGGGAAAAATTCAGCAGATGGGAACGCCGGCGGAACTAACGGCGAGCCTGAATGCGAAGAGATTGGAATTGCGCACGCCGGATCTAGGCAAAGCCGAGGCGGCGCTTTCGGAACTGACGGGCACCGACAAAGACTTCATCGATATTCAGCGATTTGGCGACCACATCGATCTGCTGGTGAATGATCCGCAAAAGGCGATTGCCGTGTTGAACGAAAGAATGAAGGGTGCGGGAATTGTTGATGATGTTCGCGTTGATGAGCCGACGCTTGAAAATGTTTTTGTGGCGAGATTGCGCGGATCGGGACAGGAAGCGCATCGGGAGCCATTCCCGGTCCGGCACGATCACGGCGATTTGCGCGGGCGGATTGCGATGGGCGCGACGAATTTGACGAAGCAATTTGGCGCGTTTACGGCGGTAAAGAACGTCAATTTGAAAATTCAGTATGGAGAGGTGTATGGGCTGCTGGGCGCGAATGGAGCCGGCAAAACGACGACGATCAAAATGCTTTGCGGATTGCTGGACGCGTCGAGCGGCAAGATGGAGCTGGCCGGCGAAACTTCCAATTTGCGTTCGCAGCACATCCGGCAGGGGATTGGATACATGTCGCAGAAATTTTCTTTGTACGACGACATGACCATTCTGGAGAACTTGAAATTCTTCGCGGGAGTTTATGGCGTGCCCGATGCGGAGCGCGACGAAAAAATAAAATGGGTGCTTTCATTTTCCGGGCTGGAAGGAAATCAGAACCAAATCACCGGAAGTTTGCCGGGAGGCTGGAAACAGAGAGTGGCTTTCGGAGCGGCAATTTTGCATGAGCCGAGCATTCTTTTTCTGGACGAGCCAACTTCGGGCGTCGATCCTCTGGCACGCCGAGCGTTCTGGACAATGATTAACCGGCTGGCGGATGCGGGCGCGGCGATTCTGGTGACGACGCATTATTTGGAAGAAGCCGAGCAGTGCAACCGGCTGGGAATGATGGTGGCTGGCGAGCTTGTTGCGGAGGGTACGCCGAGCGGAATTAAACAGCAGCAGAAGGGACATCTGCTGGAAGTGATTACCGATCAGCCGCAACGCGCGGCGGACATTCTGAAAAAAGATAGGGAAAACTGGCGGGTCGCGGTATTCGGGAATCGACTTCACGTGATTACGGAAGAGAGTGCGGAAGAAGGCGAGAAAAAAACTTCAGAGGAACTGGAAGCGGCCGGCGTTCGTGTGATCAGTGTTCGCGAAGGCAGATTTTCTTTGGAAGATGTGTTCATCAGCATCGTTGAGCAGGCGCGGCGCGAAGGAAAAGTTGCGCAGGAAGAATAAAGGAAAGTAAATGAGGCGAATTGCGGCGCAAATCCGGAAGGAGTTGACCCAGATTGTCCGGGACTGGCGCACGCTTGCCTTGGCGATGGTGTTGCCGCTCGTGCTTCTGTTGCTGCTGAGCACTGCTATTTCGCTGACGGTGAATGATTTACCGATGGTCGTGCAGGACTATGACAATTCGGCGGCATCGCGCGATCTGATTGAAGCGTTTCGCGCGTCGAATACATTTCGTATTGTGGCATGGCCGCCGGATAAACAGGCGGAGCAGGCGCTGATCACGAATACAGCACGCGTGGTGCTGATTATTCCTGTGGAATTTGGCAAGGAAATGGCGCGAGGAGTGAACGCGCCGGTGCAGTTGATGGTGGATGCGTCGGATGCGAACACGGCGAAGTTGGTGTCCGCGTATTCGGGCGAGGTTACGAGCGCATACAACTTGCGCACGGCGGCGGCAGTTCATCCCGCGCTGGTGCAGACGGCGTTCCGGCTGTGGTACAACCCCGGACTTTCCTCGAAAAAATTTTACGGGCCGGGAATTTTTGTGCTGGGCCTTTCGATGTTCCCTCCATTGCTAGCCGCGCTTGCGATGGCGAAAGAAGGCGAGCAGAAAACGATTCTGCAGGTATACGTGTCGAGCATTTCCGCGCACGAATTTTTACTTGGGAAAATTCTAGCGTTTACGGCGGTGGCATTGGCGGAAAGCGCGGTGATGATGATTATACTCTTCACCTACTTCGGCCTTACGCTGGTTGGCGACCCAACGCCATTTTTTATCGCCACCATTCTTTATGCGTTTTGCGTGGCCTCGTTCGGAACAATGATCGGAGCGACGGTGCCGAATCAGGCGGCAGCGTTGCAGGCGGTTTCTCTGGGCGGATTCCTGCTGGTGTTTTTGCTTTCAGGGCTTTTATTTCCGATCCAAAACATTCCGGCGGGCATACATTGGATTTCCAACATCATTTGGGGCCGCTATTACATTGAAATTGTCCGCGATGCGCTGCTGCAAGGCGGCGGCTGGCCGGCGGTTTGGTACAAGGTGCTGATCATCGGAGTGATCGGATTTATTTTTTATAGCCTGGCGTGGCGCACTATGCGACGCATGCAGCTGAAAGCATAATTATGAGAAATTTCTTCGCGAACATTATCAATCACCGTTTGCTTGCGTTGATCAGGAAGGAATTCAACCAGATCAAGCGCGACCGGCGTCTGGCCGTTTCGCTGATTCTGCCGCCGATCTTGCAACTCACACTTTTCGGTTTCGCGTTGAGCGCGGCGGTTTCCAACGTGCGGCTTGGTGTGGTGGACGACAGCCACACTCCCGAAAGCCGCGAACTGATTGCCACGATGACGGAAAGCAAAGCGTTTCAACTTTCCGGATATTATTTTTCTGTGAACCAGCTTGGCGATGCGATCAGCCAGAGCAAAGTCGATGCTGGAGCGGTGATTCCTTACGACTACGCTCGGAATCTGGCGCGCGAACGCCCAACTATTTTGCAATTTTTGTTGAACGCGATGGACGCGAACACCGCAACCATCAGCCAGGGATATGCGCAGGGCGTGGTGCAGACTTTCAACGGCATTTTGCAAAGTGAAGGGCTGCACGCGAGTGCCGCGCCCGATGCGTCAACGAACATTAATCACGGCGGGCAGGTGCAACTGCAGGCGGCGTTTCTTTACAATCCCGGACTCGTTGATTCGTGGTTCATCGTTACCGGCGTTTTTGGACTGTTGCTGATCCTGAATAGTTCTCTGGTTGCGTCGGGCGCGATGGTCCGGGAGCGTGAAGCTGGGACAATTGAGCAATTGCTGATGTCTCCGGCGAGCACGACGGAAATCATTGTCGCGAAAATTGTTCCGCTGTTCGTTTTGCTTTTTATGATGATGGTTGTCGCGATCGGCGTGGTGAAAGTCGTTTTTCACGTTCCATTTCAGGGAGGACTTTCCTTAATCGTTGCCGGCGGCGCGCTGTGCATTTTGTCGGGCATCAGCCTGGGCACAGTGATCGCGACGATTAGTAAGTCCGCGCAGCAAGCGCAATTGACGAGCTTTTTTGTAAACCCTCCGATGTCGTCGCTATCCGGGGCGCTGAATCCTGTCGAAGCGATGCCGAAATGGTTGCAGCCGCTGACAGTCCTGAATCCGATTCACCATTTCGCGACGATTGTGCGGGCAAGCATGCTGAAGGGAAGCGGAATTTCATCACTGTGGCCGAATTTTTTGGCACTCATGATTTTTACGTTGATTCTTGTGACGCTGAGCGTCTGGCGATTCCGAAAGCAATTGAGCTAATCCGAGAGGATTTATTCCGATGAGAAAACCAATTCGATGGAACATTGATAGCAGCTTGATTGCGCCGATATTTTTTTTCGGAGCGCTTGTCTTCGCGAATGGCGCATTCGCCCAAGGCCCGGCACAGACTCAGACACAAGGAACGCAGGCGAATCCGCTGCCGCTTTCCGGGAAGATTGGGCAGAACGGCTCGGTGAAGGCGACGCAAGCGCCGGTGCCGGGAACCACCACGAGCGTGGACACGATCAATCCGACGGTGCAGGTGCAAGGGCCGTATGCGGGAAGCACGTCGAGCACGGCGAAAATGCCATTTTCGGGAAAGTTGTCGTTGCGAGATGCAATCGCGCGCGGACTTGAATACAACTTGGGAACAGTAGGCATGGCAGCAGCGGAACGGCAAGCGCATGGGCAAAGTATTTCCGCGCGAAGCGCGCTGTTGCCGAATGTGAATGGGACGCTGGGAGAAACCGTTCAGCAGGAAGACTTGGTGGCGCTCGGGCTGCGCATCAAATTTCCAGTTCCGGGTTTCACGTTTCCGACCATCGTAGGGCCATTCAATTATTTCGATCTGCGTGCGCACCTTACGCAGAATGTGTTGG
>DATBYL010000262.1:0-6888 GCA_036513735.1 Candidatus Acidiferrales bacterium | reverse complement strand
TTGCCACCCAAAATTCTCCGCTTCACATCTTCATCCTCTCGCAGCGCGGCAATGCTCGAAAGCATTTTTGGAATGCTCCCAATCTGATGTGGATAGTCGCTCCCCGCCAAAATTTGATCCGGCCCAGCAAACTTAATCGCCAGTTCAATCGCGTGCGGATCAAAATTCACCGTGTCGTAAAAAAACTTTTTCAAATAAACGCTCGGCGGCTGCGCGATATTCACGCGGCAATCCGCGAACGCCTCATATCCGCGATCCAGCCGCTCCGCCAGATAAGGAATCGCTCCGCCCAAATGTCCAAGCACCCAGTTAATGTCCGGGAATTTTTCCGCCACTCCACTAAAAACCAATCCCGCCGCCGCAAGAGTCGTGTCCGCCAAAAATCCGACCAGCGGCATCAGCCAATAATCCAGCATCGCTTCCACGCCCACCGGATTTGTCGGATGAATGTACAGCACCGCCTCCAACTCATTCGCCACTTCGTACAGCCGCGTAAATTGTTTGTCATATAACGGCGTGCCATTCACATTGCTAAATAGCATCGCCCCGCGAAATCCCAACTGCGTCACGCATCGGCGCAACTCGTCCACCGACGCCGCCGGGTCGTTCAGCGGCAGCGTCGCCAGCGCCACAAATCGTCCGCGCTTTTCCGCCACAACTTTCGCAAAAGCGTCGTTCACCAATTTCGCAAGACGCACCGCCGTCGCCCGCTCCTCCACGTGCGTTCCCGGCGTCGTCAACGTGATCACCTGCGTGTCCGCGCCCGCTTCGTGCAAAACTTCTTCGCGATAATCAATGTCCCGGTGCCCGGGAACGCACACGTTGTAATCACCGGGATAATGCACGCACGGATTCCCCGCCGCATCACGCGTCACCCTCACCGCGCTCGGTCCCAGCTCCAACGCATCCAAATACGCGGGCGGATAATAATGATTGTGAAAATCTATAATCGCCATTTCACTCTCCGATCCTGTCTTCCGGTCCGTATCATTAATATAGAGATGCTCTAATTCCTCAAATGCGCCAGCGCCGGCTCAATAAATCTCACTCGATCCACGCCCATCTCATCAATCGTCTTCAAAATCTCCGGCCACATTTTCTCTAATTTCTGCAACTCCGCCACCGCCGTCGTAGGACGCAGCGAAATCCTTCTTCCCGTCTGCGCCGCTTCCAGCAAAATATCCGGAGCCCATCCGCGATCCCATGATTTTTCCAGCATGTGCATCGCGCCGTGCAGACGCGCAATTTTCCCCGCCGCGTCATCCAGCAACTTGTCATCCTCCGCCGAATGCGCCACAAATTTCACGTGGACATCCACAATCTGCGAAACCGGAAATTCTGGTAAATTAATTATCGTCGTCGCCGTGTCTCCGTCGTATCGCCATCCCGCGCGAATACCTCGGGCCAACGGCTCCTCGGGTCCCGCATACGTGATCGCACTTCCATTCGCCACGATCGATTCCGGCGGCCAAAATCCGCTCAGCCTAAGTTGGTACGACCTCGCATCCGCCATTCCTGGAAATCTACCGCGTGCAGGCTGCAACTGAATTTGCAGCGAACCATCCGCCAGCCGCTGCTGCGTGAAACTCGTCTTCGCAAATTCAGTGGACTTGTAATCGAGCGTATCTCCCGCGTCCTCGTACAAATGTCCTTCGCCCTTCGCTCCCGGAAAAATTTGCAGCACCAGCGGATCAGGTCTCCGTTCCGCCGAAGTTTCCTGTGTCGCGTCTGCGCTAGAAGCGCCCGCAAAACTCGTCGCTCCCGGAGAAGACGCGCTGCGCTCCGTCGGAGCTGATTCGGAAAGCTGCATTGGCGCAATCGCTCCAGCTCGCGCGTACACCGGAATCTCGTCCAGTTGAAATGTTCGCTCCATCGTCGCCGGTCCATGAAGACGCGCGCCCGTCGGCCATTCAATCCATTCGCCGGGCGGTAACCACACCGATCGCTTCGCAAGTTGCGAAGCCGCATCCATCGCCGAAGTTACCGGCGCCACAATCAAATTATCGCCGAACGAATATTCTCCGTTGGTATTCGCGGTGTACGCTTCCGCCGCTTCCGGATAATCGTAGTAAAGCGGATGACACATGGAAACGCCGGTATCGAACGCATCGCGCGCCGCCGTATAAATGTAAGGAATCATCGCGTGGCGCAGCAACACCGCATCGCGCATAATTTCCGCATACTCGTCCGGGAACGCCCACACTCTCCGCTCCGCATCCGGATTCTTCGTCATGTGCGTTCGCAAAATTGGACTGAACGCGCCCCACTGCAACCATCGCGTGTAAAGTTCCGGCGTAACTGTGCCGGGCTCATGTCCGCCAATGTCGTGGCTCCAATATCCGTAGCCCACATTCGCCGCCATCGCAGTAAATCCCGGTTGGAAAGCCAGCGACGACCAATCCGAAACCACGTCACCGGAAAATCCAATTTCGTAGCGGTGATTTCCCAGCCCGCCCCAACGGTGATAAATCAGCGGACGCTTCCCTTCGCGCTCCATGTCCGTGAAGTGGACGTAGTTCAGCCACCACGTCGGCGTCAGCCCCGGCAAACTCGTCGTATTCTCCTGCTGCCAGTCCAGCCAGAAAAAATCCACGCCTTCTTTTTCCAGCGGATGGTGAAGAATATTCATGTAATTCTCGGCAAATTTTTTATTCGCGATGTCGAACGGAACGTATTGCTTTGACGCCGGATCAATTCCCATCGCCTTCGCCATCTCCGGATATTGCTCTTCAAACGACTGCACTCCCGAAGCGGGATGCATGTTCAGCGTAACTTTCAATCCCTGCGTGTGCGCCCAATTCATGAATTCCGGCGGATCGGGAAAATAAATACTGTTCCAGCTATAACCCGTCCATCCCAGCGTCTGCCCGGCCGCATCTTTTTTGCTTTCCCACCAGCGCACCGCGAAAGTTGGGTGCCAGTCCATGTCAATCACCAGCACATCCAGAGGCACGTTGTGATCGTGAAATTCGCCCACCAATTCTTGCAGCTCCTCATCGGTGTAAGCCCAGTAGCGCGACCACCAAATTCCAAACGCGAATCGCGGCGGTAATGGAATTTGTCCCGCCACCTTAATAAAATCCGCAAGTTCCGCGCGATAGTCGTGTCCGTACGCAAATAAATAAAAGTCCTGCGCCGTCGGATCAGGACGCGCCACCGCCCACGGCCAATCACTGTTGTCGAAGAGCGTGCGCGCCGAATCATCTACCAGCACCCAGCCATCTCGCGAAAGCAGCCCGGGTTCGAGCGACGCCGCGCCTCTCACGCCATCCAACGTCCGCCGCGTGCCGCCCAGATTTCCCGAATCCACCACGCCCGGATGCCACGTGAACGTCGCGCCATTAAACGTGAAAATCACTTCAAGATTTTCCGCGGTGAACACGCCGCTCTTCTGTTTGTAGCGCAGCACAACCTTGCCCGTATCGATAATCAGCCAACCCTTTTGCACCGACCGTTTAAAAGCCGGCACCGGCATCAGCCGATTGATAAAAACCAGCGACGCGCGATCCTCAAATTTTGAATCGCTCGCCCACTCCATCCGAATCAATCGCGGCGTCAGTACCGTGAACCGCGCCTGATCCGAAATCACCACCGCCCGCGGATCAGCCACCGGATTCGCCGAAGGATCCGTAATCGACGCAGCCCGAGCGCACTCCACGCCCACGCACAAAAATAAAATCCCCATCGCCGCCATCCCGCGGCAAATAAAATCCCGTGCTTTCTGATTTCTCATAATTGAGTGCGCGCAGCATCAGCGCTCGCGCCAAAGCAATTTACATCATCCTCCAACAAAAACGTACCCCGGGAGCGCCTACTCTTTTCCATCTCGCGGGTGGGGCGGGACGAATCGCCTGATTGCCGTTTTTGATTTACCCCGAACTCCAATTCTCGATGCAGTTTCACTCCCACATGTACCAATTCGCACATGCTCCCCAATAGAACTTATGCTACAACCCTCCCGTGCGCTCCCTCGGAGGACTTCACCAACAAAATGATTAATCTCGCCCAGGATTCTCACCGCCGCTACAACCCTCTCACCCGCGAATGGGTTCTCGTCTCTCCCGGACGCACTTCTCGCCCCTGGCAAGGCCGCGTGGAATCTCCCGCGGCCGTAGAAACAGTTTCCTACGATCCCGAATGTTACATGTGTCCGGGAAATGTTCGCGTCAACGGCACGCAAAATCCCAAGTATCCCGCAACATTCGTTTTCGATAACGATTTCCCGGCCATGACTCCCAACACTTCCGATGGCATGATCGAAGTAAAAGAATTGCTAGTCGCTCGCGGCGAGCCCGGCATTTGCCGCGTCGTCTGTTTTTCTCCGCAACATAATTTACGTGTGCCGCGAACGGACGTTCAAACTCTTCGCGGCGTGATCGACACTCTCGCCGAGCAGCACGCCCAACTCGGCGCGCTTCCGTGGGTAAATTACGTTTTGCCATTTGAAAATAGCGGCCCTCTGATGGGCGCCAGCAATCCGCATCCACATTGCCAAATTTGGGCGAACGGAAATCTGCCAAATGAGCCTTCGCGCGAACTCACTTCCCTCGGCACCTACCTGAAATCGCACGGCACTTGCATGTTGTGCGACTACGTCAAACTCGAAATCCGCCGCCGCGAACGTGTAGTCTGCGACAACAAATATTTTGCCGCCATCGTGCCCTTCTGGGCCGTCTGGCCGTTTGAGGCCATCGTCATCAGCAAAAAACACGCCGCCGGTTTTCCCGATTTATCCCCCGACGAGCGCAACTCGCTCGCCGAAATCCTCATCAAGCTCACAATTCGTTACGACAATTTATTTAAGACGCCATTTCCCTATTCCATGGGCTATCATTGCGCGCCAACGGATGGCGCCGCGCATCCGGAGTGGCATTTTCACGCGCATTTCTATCCGCCGCTCTTGCGCTCCGCAACCGTGCGCAAGTTTCAGGTCGGATACGAAATGCTCGGCATGCCGCAACGCGACTTCACCGCGGAAGACGCGGCCAAGCAATTGCGCGACGTCCAGCAATGGCACTATCTGGATGACGTGCCGAAGTGAAGCACAAGAAGTAGCGCACCCTTAATCCGACTCGCGCCGGAGGAAACGAACCATGCTCCATCCAATCGACTGGATCGTGATGCTGGTTTATCTCGGATTCGTCGTGGCCATCGGCTTCATGCTGAAGCGCCACATGAAAACCAGCACCGATTTTTTCCTTTCCGGACGCGCTCTGCCCGCATGGGTCTGCGGCCTGGCATTTATTTCCGCAAATCTCGGCGCTCAGGAAGTAATCGGCATGGCCGCCAGCGGCGCGAAATATGGAATCGCCACCAGCCATTTTTATTGGATTGGCGCGATACCTGCCATGGTTTTCGTCGGCGTTTTCATGATGCCGTTTTACTACGGCTCGCGCGCCCGTTCCGTTCCTGAATATCTCCGCCTCCGCTTTGACGAAAAAACTCGCGCCCTCAACGCCATCTCCTTCGCCGTCATGACAATTTTTTCGTCCGGGATTTCTATGTATGCCATGGCGCGCCTCATCCAAACTCTTCACCTCTTCGACGCGCCTCTCGCCAAGCTCGGCGTTTCTGCCTCCGGAGTTTTCCACGTCTCCATCATCGTTTCCGCGCTCGTCGTTCTCGTCTATGTGTTTTTCGGCGGACTCAGCGGCGCCATCTACAACGAAGTCCTGCAATTTTTTCTCATTGTAGCCGGATTTCTTCCGCTCGTCTGGCTCGGCCTGAAAACTGTCGGCGGATGGGACGGCCTGAAAACTCGCGTCCCCACAGAAATGACTCACGCCTGGATGGGCATGCAACACGCGAACACAAATCCGCTCGGCGTCGAATGGTTCGGCCTCGCCATGGGCCTCGGCTTCGTTCTCTCCTTCGGATATTGGTGCACGGATTTTCTAGTCATCCAACGCGCCATGGCCGCGCATAACATGAGCGCCTCGCGGCGCACTCCTCTAATCGCCGCTCTTCCAAAAATGTTTTTTCCGGTGCTGGTAATTCTTCCCGGCATAATCGCCATTGGATTGCCCACTGTAGCCTCGCAACCGACTGCAATCTATCCTCCCGGCACGACCCCCGCCCAAATCGCCGCCGGAACAGTTTGCCCCGCTACCGTCAGTCCAGCCGTAGCCGGCGTCGGAATCATTCCGCCGAAAATGAACGCCACCGGCGAAGCCCTCCGCGATAGCAATGGAAAAGTCGTCCTCGACTACGATCTCGCAATTCCGAACATGCTCATTAAATTTTTCCCATCCGGATTACTCGGACTCGGCCTCACTGCGCTTCTCGCAAGCTTCATGTCCGGCATGGCGGGCAACGTCACCGCTTTCAACACCGTTTGGACCTACGATATTTATCAAGCGCACATCCGCCCTGGCGCGTCCGACGAACATTATCTCCGCATGGGACGCATCGCCACCGTCGCCGGAATCGCGCTCTCTATCCTCGCCGCTTACATGGCCACCCGCTTCAACAACATCATGGACATGCTGCAATTAATTTTCGCGTTCGTAAACGCACCGCTCTTCGCCACATTTTTGCTCGGAATGTTTTGGAAACGCGCCACTGGTCACGGCGCATTCGTCGGACTCATCAGTGGAATGTGCGCCGCCGCTCTCCATCATGGACTAACGCTCCCCGTCGGCGCCGTTGCAGGAATAAAAGGCGGCTGGCTTGGCGCGCAACTCCATCAATATCCCAGCGAAATGGCGCAAAATTTCTGGACGGCCATCTTCGCGTGGACCACATGCTTCGTTGTCACAATTCTCGTCAGCTTGATGACGGCTCCGCGCCCAGAAAAAGAATTAACAGGATTAGTTTATTCACTCACGCCGCGCCAAACCGAAGAACATGTAGCGTGGTATCTGCGTCCAGCCGCGCTAGGCGCAGGCG
>DATBYL010000261.1:0-4399 GCA_036513735.1 Candidatus Acidiferrales bacterium | reverse complement strand
GT
Organism: Candidatus Acidiferrales bacterium; assembly: GCA_036513735.1. Lineage (GTDB taxonomy): Bacteria > Acidobacteriota > Terriglobia > Acidiferrales > UBA7541 > DASTCZ01. The sequence goes on along the minus strand of DATBYL010000261.1, from coordinate 4,397 downwards.
AAAAGATGCACGGCGCGGCCAGCACAAATCCCGCGGGCACAACCGCCGATCGGCCCCACTTGCGTTTTCGCGAAAGCCAGTCGGAAATCGTTGCGCCGACCAGAATTCCAAAGCCGCCCGCCAGGAGCACCGTCAGTCCCAGTGTTACGCCGGATTCAGTAGACGAAAACCCTTTATATTCCTGCACAAAATCTGGCCCCCACGCGACGTAGGAATATCCGGCGAAGCTGCTGAATGACGCGCTGAGCAGCAACATCAAATATGCGGGCACGCGAAATAACTCTCGAAGCGGCAATCTTTCTTTCACGGTTGGAACTGGAGTGTTCGGCAACTTGAGCGCGCTTAATCCCAGCAGCAGTCCCGGCGTTCCGACGATCCAAAATGCGGCGCGCCATCCAAGCCACTGCGCCACAATCCCTCCCAGCGCGATTCCGACCGCGCCACCCATGAACATTCCCAAATCGAATGTTCCCTGCACGCGCGCGCGAACTTCTTGAGGAAATGTCGCGCTGATGACCGCTGTTCCCGCCGGCGTATATGCCGCTTCGCCGACGCCCACCAGTCCGCGCGCCACCAGCAGCGAGCGAAATGACATTGCCAGTCCGCTAAAAAATGTTGCCGCGCTCCAGAAAATCACGCCGCAACTAATCACCAGCCGGCGCGAAGTCCTGTCCGCGAGCATTCCGAGCGGCAAACTTGCGAGTGAAAGCACCACCGTGAACGCCGTAGCCAGCATTCCAAGCTGCGCGTAATCCAAATTGAAATCTTTACGGATGAAAGGGAAGAGCGAAAAAATAATTTGCCGATCCACATAATTCACAAAATTAATCAGCATCAAAATGATCAGCACAGTCCATTGACGGCCACTGTAATCGCGAATCTTCAGCATGTTTTCGGGCCTGCCGCCTGTTGGTGTTTGGTCATCGGTGCGATTCGTCAATCGTTCTCGCTACTCAACCGGCTCCACTAAATACTGCTCGATCTTTCCGTCGGGCATTTCGTAAATCGATATAATTACATTCCGTTTCGCAAACGAAACTCGATACGCGCGAAAAATCATTCCGCCGCGCAACTGAGCCCCGGTCTGAACGAACTGCTGAATCTGGCCCAGCGCGCCGAGGCTGGAACCGTAATCCGCTAGCGCCTGCTCCGTGAAATATGCATTCGCATTAGAAGTAAACAGCGTGCGATCGATTCTACCGTGCTGCAATTCCTCGAATATCTTCCGGTCTCGCGTCAACTTCGCCGCGTCGGCGTTATTTCTATTGTCCAGAATTAAACTGGCAATCTGGCGTCCAATCATTCCAGCAGCACCCGACGCATCTTGATTCGTCAACACCACAATCGCCGCGTGATCGTCAGGGAAAATATAATTCTGCGATGTAAATCCGGAAACTTCGCCGCCATGCCGCAGCGCTTTGTGACCGTCAACATCGCCCGTCGAAAGACCGAGCGCGTATCCGGTTGCGCCGCCGTCTTTCAGTTTCACTTCAGTTTCCATTTCTTTGTACGTAGCGTGCTTCAGCAAAGTTTCCTGCAGAATTCCGATGTCCCATTTCGCCAATTCTTCCGCGGGCATCGCAAGCTCTCCCGCTGCGAAAAGCCACCCCGGCCCTTCCTTCGGCGCCACTCGCGGAGGTCCCAGCGCATAGCGCATGTAACCGGTGGCATCCGTTTCCGGCAGCGCTTTCAAATCGACATTTTCGATTCCGCGCATCTTCAATGGCGTGAAGACATGTTCCTGCAAAAATTGCAGCAGCGGCTCGCCACTCACTTTTTCAATAATCACCCCGGCGATCACATAGTTCGTGTTGCTGTATTGCCACTTGGTGCCGGGATCAAAATCGAGCGGCTTGCGCGCCCACACTTCCAGAATTTCCGTGGCCGTAATCGGGCGCGTCATAAAAGGAGGCACGTAGTCTTGCGGCCAGTAATCCTGATATCCGGAAGTGTGCGAAAGCAGTTCGCGAATCGTGACTTCATTTGCACGCGTCAATGACGGCAGATATTTGGCGACCTTATCATCCAGCGAAAGTTTTCCTTGCTCGGCCAGCATCAGCATCGCCGTCGACGTAAATTGTTTGCTGACCGATCCGATGCTGTAAGCCATCTCCGGCCGCGCCGGTACCGTCGGATTTAGCCGCGCATTTCCGTACGCGTGCACGTAGAAAATCTGCCCGTCCAAGACAATTGCAATCGAAGCGCTCGGCACGCCAGTATCTCCCAGCACTTGTTGCGCAATTCGATCCACTCTGGCGCGGCCTTCAGCACTTATCTCGCGGGTGACCTGAGCCCGGAAATCCTGTCCACGCGCCGGCAAAACGCAAACCGCCAATGCAATCGCCAGCGCCGCGCATAAAATTCGCAAACGTCTACGCAGCATCACCGATGATTTATCCACGAGTCTCTCTCCATAAATGGCAAACCTGACCGGTTTGAGTGGTGACGAAGGATAGCATCAACGTCAAAATTTTCGAGCTTTTGTGGTCGCAAAAAGCCGCTTTTTCGAGATTTTTGGTGCCACGCCAAAAAGTGCATTATAATGCACTTTTTGCCTTGCAAGGCATCTTCGTATGCATTATAATGCACTTTTAGGGGTAGAAAAACCGAATTATGTCAACCCAGCAAGCCCTTCCGAGCACTCTCAGCGACACTAGCAAGCCCAAAAATGCGGACGAAATCTTCCTGTCCAACGTCGCAACGAGTCTTCGCGCAGCCCGAGCTCGCTGCGGAATGACGCGCAAACAGCTCTCCCATGAATCCGGCGTTTCCGAACGCCTTCTGGCGCAACTCGAAATGGGCGAAGGAAATATCACCATCGTGCTTTTGCGCCGCATTGCAAACGCGCTGAACATTTCTCTCGCCGATCTGTTCATGGACGCGCGCGAACCCCATCCCGAAAAAAGATTCATCCAAAATTTACTGGAACGATTGCCTGTTCAGCGCTTGCAGGAAATTGCGCAGAAATTAACTCGTGAATTTGGCGACGATGTAAAACTGCGCTGGAGCCGACTCGCTTTGATCGGACTGCGCGGTGCTGGAAAGTCTACTCTTGGCGCGAAAATCGCCAAAGAATTCAAAGCACCCTTCGTCGAACTCGATGCCGAAATTGAAAAAGATGCAGGCATCCCGCTTGCCGAAATCTTTTCTTTGTACGGACAATCCGGATATCGCCGCATCGAACGCCGAACACTCGAGCGCGTCCTTCAATCGAACGATCGCATGGTGATTTCCGTCGGTGGCGGAGTCGTTTCGGAAAAAGAAAATTACGATTATCTGCTGAAAAATTGTTTCACCGTCTGGATCAAGGCCCAGCCCGATGAGCACATGGCTCGAGTGATCGCACAGGGAGATTTCCGCGCGATGGCCGATAACGACGAAGCCATGGAAGATTTGCGCAGAATTCTCGAAGCGCGCGAACCGTTTTACGAAAAAGCGGACGGCGTCGTAGACACGTCCGGCGAAACCGTGGAAAAAAGTTTCGCGAAGTTGAAAGCCGTGATTCAGTCAGTTGCCAAGAAAATGAATCCGAAGTTGCAGTCCCAACCGGAATCGCAGCCCAAATCGAAAGCGCATTCCAAATCAAGGTCACAGTCGAAATCGAAGCCGTCGTCGAAATCGAAGCGGAAGTCGAAGTAGTGGAGGCCCGCGTGGACGCAGCTACTGCCCAAGAACCCCAAGCGAAAATGGAGCCGGTCGATTATCAGACCGACCCTTCGCGTTACCGTCATTGGAAATTAGCGAAAGACGGCCACATTGCCACGCTCACGATGGACGTCAGCGAAGACGCGGGAATTCGTCCGGGTTACAAATTGAAATTGAATTCCTACGATTTGGGCGTCGATATCGAATTGCACGACGCCATCCAACGCCTCCGATTTGAACATCCCGAAATTCGTACTGTCGTGATCACGAGCGGAAAGAATCGGATTTTCTGTTCCGGCGCCAACATTTATATGCTCGGTCTTTCCAGTCACGCGTGGAAAGTAAATTTCTGCAAATTTACAAATGAAACTCGCAACGGCATTGAAGATGCCAGCGCGCATTCCGGAATAAAATTTCTTGCGGCGCTGAACGGCACTACTGCGGGCGGCGGCTACGAACTGGCGCTCGCCTGCGACGAAATTATGTTGGTGGATGATCGCTCGTCCGCCGTCAGTTTGCCCGAGCTTCCATTGCTCGGTGTGCTTCCCGGTACCGGAGGCCTCACGCGCGTCACAGACAAGCGCCGCGTGCGTAGAGATCTTGCCGATATGTTCTGCACAAATCCCGATGGCGTTCGCGGCGAGCGCGCAAAAGACTGGGGACTTGTCGATGAAGTTGTGAAGACGCAGCAATTCGCGGAAGCGGTCAAGCAGCGCGCGCTGCAGTTGGCAGAGAAGAGCGATCGTCCCGAA
>DATBYL010000260.1:0-14493 GCA_036513735.1 Candidatus Acidiferrales bacterium | reverse complement strand
GACACAACTGGCGGCGGAATATTCGATTTCTTCGGCGCCAATCGCGCGCACTTCGATACGCTGGCGCTTGCGCCGCAATCGGCGTACTCATATTTGTCTTACTCGTTTGATCTGCCCGCAATTTACAAAACCGTTCGCGCCGCGGCGATGGCTGCGCTTCCGCAACAACAGGCGGCGATGGTGCAAATGGTCGAGGGGATGAGCAGCATGCAGCTGGGCATGCCGGTGAACGATGTGCTGGCGCTGTCCGGGGGCGAAGCCGCCACGATTCAGCTCGACGCGAATTCAACTCCGCCATCGCAAATATATGCGGTGTCCATCACGAATCCCGAAAAAGTGGCGGTGCTGTTTGAAAAGTTGGGGTCCAATTCCTACGCGGAAGATGGACACGAAAGTGGAATTGCTTTTTACAAATCAATAAATTCGACTCCCGCTGCCGGCACGACGGGGCCTGGCGCGACGAGCTATGTCGCTCTGACGCCGCATTTTTTGCTGTTCGGCACGGACAAACCCGCTTTGCTGAAAGCTGGGCGATTGGATTCCGCCGCCGGGCCCGCCGCAGGATCTTCGCTCGCGGACAATCCGGAAATTAGTCACTTGCGCGCCTTGTTGCCGAAAGATCTTCTCGGCTTAACGATTACGGATTATACGCGGCACGACTGGACGGCCGACTTCACGAAAAGTATCGAGGACAGCGAAAAGGCGGGCCAATCCAAACTTTCACCCGAGGATATTCAGTTCTTCGATTCGATGAAAAAATTTAATGCGACGCGAGTCGGCAAAGCATCGCTGCGCAGAAACGTTGGCGGATGGTGGAAGGAACCGGACGGAATTCACTACGAGGGATTTTCTCAGTAGACTTCAGAATTGCTGAAAGTTATTCAAATTCTTTGAGCGTGTGCGCCATGTGATGCAGGCGATCATTTGAGCGCGCCATCACAGTACCGGATTCAAAATTGCCTTCGGAATCGCGCGAGCCGGCGCGAACGCCAGTTAAAATTTCAATTCCCTGCTCGATGGACGTGACCGGCAAAATGTGAAATTTTCCAGCGGCGACGGCGTCAATCACGTCTTCGCGCAGCATTAAATCTTCCACGTTTGCGGCAGGAATAATTACGCCCTGAGTTCCGGTGAGTCCCTTCAACATGCAGACATCGTAAAAACCTTCAATTTTCTGATTCACTCCGCCAATTGGTTGGACATCTCCCTGCTGATTTACCGAGCCGGTGACGGCAATATCCTGACGCAACGGCAAATCGGACAGCGCGGAAAGCAAAGCGTAAATTTCCGTGGAGCTGGCGCTATCGCCATCCACGCCGGAATAGGATTGCTCGAAACAGACGCTGGCGGAAAGTGAAAGCGGTTTATCCTGTGCGAAAACGCGGCGCAAATATCCGGCGATAATTTGCATGCCCTTGTCATGCAGACGGCCGCTCATGTTTGCTTCACGCTCTACGTTAATTAACCCAGTTTTGCCGAGCGCGGCGGTAGCGGTGATTCGCACGGGCTTGCCGAACATGTATCCGCCAATTTCAAGAATGCTCAGGCCGTTCACCTGACCGACGCGCGAACCGGATGTGTCGACGAGCAGGGTGCCTTCTTCAATAATTTCGCGCAATTTTGTTTCGTATAAATTGTGGCGCTCGACTTTTGCTTCTGTAGCTTTGCGAACGTGTTCGCCGGTGACAGGGGTTTCGCCCATCTGCCGCGCAGCGTAACAGGATTCACGCGCGAGATCCGCGAGGTCCACAAATCGCGCGGTAACTTTATTTCTGCGGCCCGCTTTGCGAACGCCATCTTCAATCAGCGCGGCAACCGCGGTTCGATCGAATGGGCAGAGGCCTTCGTCATCGCAAAGTTTTCGCAGACGTCCGCCGAATTCGAGGATCACTTCGTCGGCCATGGGCATTTCGTCGTCAAATTCGACACGCACTTTGAAAATTTTGCGGAACTCTTCTTCGTAGGTGTAAAACAATTCGTACAAATCGCGATCGCCAATCAAAATAACTTTTACTTTCAAATCGATAGGCTCGGGCTTCAATCCGGAATTTCCAAGCGGAAACATCATTTCCATTGGCTGAATTTCCAACTTGCCGTGATTCATGGTGCGCTTCAGAGTTTTCCAGACGCCGGTTTCGGCGAGTGAGTCAAACGCATAGAGAATTAAATACCCGCCGTCGGCGCGCAGCATTGAGCCACCGCGCAAATCCATAAAGTCGGAAGTCCACGATCCGCGCCAATCGTAATTCCGCTGAATTGTGCCGAACAGATTCGCGTAGGTCGGCGTGGTCTCAAATATCACCGGCGGAGTTTCGTCATCGGTGTGCGCCAGAATTACATTCACGCCGTAGACGCGGAATGGATCGCGGTCGGTGGGCGCGGGACCGCGGGGCATTTGTTCGCCGCTCGGCGATTCGTGATCCTCTTCGCCTTCGCGCTCGCGGAAGGGATCGAGATTGTCCAAAATATTTAAGCGGACTTCTTCCAAATATTCTGTGGCGAGCGGCGAAGGATATTTTTCTTTTAGTTCTTCGATCACGCCATCGAGAAGAACTGATGCGGCTTCTTGTTCGAGATAGCTTAATTCGCTGGCGAGTTCGCGCGAGAGCGTGAGTGTCTTGCGATAGACGACTGTGAATTCCTGGCGGAATTGCTCGTACTTGCGTTCCAGTTCTTCGGCGGAGGCGGATTCAATCTTTCCTTCGTGCACGAGCTTGGGGATATCTTCGATGGGAACCATCTGGCCTTCGAGCACGGGGAAAATTTCCGGCAGCGCAACGGCTCCAACCTGCATGTGGCCTAACGCAAATTGCTCGCGCGCGATGCGGCGCGTGAAATCATCCATCAATTCTTTTTCGCGCGCGGTGTAACGATCCACGATGCGCGCTTTTTGGCGCTGAAATGGTTCGCCCTCGAACACCTGCGGAATTCTGCGGCGCAGGAATTCAATTCCGGACTGCATGTCTTTCTTGAATCCATTCGCGCGGCCGCGCGCGAGCGTCAACAATCGCGGACGATCGACATTCTTGAAATTGTTTACGTAGCAGCGGTCGGGAGATTCGCATACTTCCGGGCGCAACTCTTCCAGAATTCGCGTGATGGTGCTGCCGCGGCTGGTGCCGGCGAGTCCGCACACAAAAACGTTGTAGCCCGGCGCGGGAATTTCGATTCCCATTTTCAATGCGCGTAACGCGCGGTCTTGTCCGATCACGCCTTCCAGCGGCTCAGCCTGCGCGGTGGTTTCATAGGGCACACGTGCGGGATCGCAACGCCAGCGCAATTTCTCCGGCGGAAGTTCGGCGTGTGAAGACGCGGACTTGTTTTCCATGATGAAGTGAATCGAGCGGGCTACTCTAGCATATCCGGACGGGAAAAGTTTATCGCTGCGGAGAGGCGAATCTACGCTTCAAGTTGCAATTGAACTTGTACTTGAACGGGGACTTGAGCCGGCACGAAGACGGGCTGCGGCGCAATTTCTGGTTTGCGCTTGTCCTTCGGGCGCAACATACGGAGGCCGGGCACTTCGATCCAGCGATAAACAGCAACGGAAACCAGAATTGCAACTGTGACCGCTGTGACCGTTTTTAAAATTGTGGGATTTTCAAATCCTGTTTTTGAAAATTGGAAAACCGCGCCGATGGCGAGGGTGTGGAGAAGATACAAACTGTAACTGGCGTCGCCGAGGAGCACGAGAGTTTTGTTTTCAAGAAATTGTGAATAGCGCGGACGCAATGCGACGCCGTAAACAATTGCGGCGAAAGCGGGGGCGAGAAGCGCGGTGTGGAGAACCGGAAACGGAATCCAATTTCCGCAGCGCACGACGAGAATAAATCCGGCGACGCCGGTTGCGATGAGCGAAACGGCCAGCTTGTCATTCTTTTTTGAGCGCAGAAATAAAAATCCGCAGGCCATGCCCATCATAAATTCAGGGAGGCGAGCCATGGGATTAAATTGCAGAGCGTTCAGCCAGAAGGCGTTGATCACTTCGGAATTTGTGGTGCTCAACCCATCGGGCTTCAGCCACAGATAGATGACGGAGATCGCCAAACCGACCGTCCACGATGTGGCTATGTAGAACAACAAACGGCCGCGGGATCTTCGCGCGAAAACCAGCAACAATAGTGGAAATAACAAATAGAAAAATGATTCGACGGAGAGGCTCCAGCAAACTGAATTCCAGGCGAGCGCGTTTCCGGGGACCCATGCTTGCGTAAGCGTCATCACTAATAAGGATGCGGACTTCAAATGTCCCGTGGCCCATGCGAAAAGCGGGAATTTTAATTTTGTGGCGGCATAGAAAAACCAAGGCGCCATCAGCAGAAGAGAAAAAACATATGCGGGATAAATGCGCGCGAAACGCGTGCGCCAGAATTTCATAACATTCACGGATTTGCCCTGGCAGGTGTAGACGAGGATGAATCCGGATAGAACGAAAAAGAAACTGACGCCGACATAGCCGATGGATGAAAGTTCGCGGAACCAAACGGGGCCCAGCGTGATCTGCATGGATTGAAGATGGAAAAGCACCACGAGAAACGCGGCGAAAAATCGCAGGGACGTTAGTCCGGGCAAACGTGGCCGGACAATAGGTAGGGGTGTGGTGCTCGTTTGGCGCCTAACCTTTGACTAAATGGCTTTCACCGGAATCCGGTGTTTGTTTTTTAACTTTCGCCGCAAGGAGGAGGGTTCGTTCGGCCCGTGAAATTAGGCCATGACCTGTGCTTACGAGTATTTCTCGTTGGCTTGATTGGATACTACAGCAAATACGCGCGCAGAAGAGATAATTCGTGCCCGAAACGTGCAATAAGCGACATCGTCCGAAAGGACAGTATGTATCGCCCACATGGACAGCGAGCGGCGCATTTGATAAATTCCCGCCATCATGAAAACCAAACTTGTCTCTTCGCTTCGCAAAGCATTTCCGATTTTCATTTTGCTTATTGCCGTTGGCGCTTCAGCGCAGACGAAACGTCCGCTGACGCATATGGACTACGACGGCTGGAAGAACATTCAGAATCAGGCGCTATCCAACGATGGAAAATTTTTGGCGTACGGACTTTTTCCGCAGGAAGGCGATGGCGAAGTTGTGGTCCGAAATTTGCAGACGGGAACGGAGTGGCGGCAGCCCGCGGGCGCGCGTCCTTTGGCGACGCCGAATCTTGAGAGCGATGAACCGCCGCCACCGATCAACATCACGATCTCATTTACAGCGGATGGTCACTTTGTGATTTTTTCCGTATTCCCGGCGAAAGCGGAAACGGACAAGGCGAAGCGCGAACACCGGCGCGCGGATGACTTGCCGAAGAACGGCATTGTAATTGTGGATTTGTCGACGGGCACGCCGACGCGAATTGATCGCGTGAGAAATTTCCAGATCCCGGAAAAAGTTGGCGGCGTAGTGGCATATTTGCGGGAGCCGGAAGCGGCTCGACCGGGGGCTGGGCGCGGCGGAGTGGCGCCAACGGAAGGTGCTGCTGCAACTCCGCCCGCGGCTGGCGGAACTGGCGCGGCCGCGGGCGGTGCCGCGGGCGGACGCGGGGCTCGTCGAGAATTTGGAAGTGATTTGGTTTTGCGGAATTTGACGACGCAGGCTGAGCGAACTTTTCCTGACGCGCTTGCTTATACATTATCGAAGGATGGGACGGCGCTGGTCTACGCCGTTGCTTCGCATAAAGAAGAAACGAACGGACTTTTTCTGGTTGCGGTGGGATCGGATGCGGCGCCGCGCGCGTTGTTGACTGGGCCGGGAAAATATTTGCGGCCGACTTGGGATTTCGATCAGACGAAATTGGCTTTCTTCAGTGACCGTGATGATGCAAAATCGAAACAGCCGAAAGAGAAACTTTATTTGTGGGATAGGAAGTCGGACGCAGCAGTTGAAGTTGCGTCGTCGGCTTTACACGGAATTCACGATGGATTTGTGATTAGCGATAAGGGTGCAATCACTTTCAGTCATGACGGCAAACATATTTTCTTTGGCGTTGCGCCGCCCGATCCGCCGGAAGTTGATCCGGCGAATGAAGTGCTGGCGGATGACAAAGTGAACGGCGATCTTTGGAGATGGAACGACGAGCACATTCAGCCGATGCAGAAAGTTCGCGCGGCGCAGGATCGGAATCGCACGTATCGCGCGGTTTATCACATTGCGGAAAAACAAATGGTGCAGCTCGGCGATCTTTCGATGGCGGAAGTGACGCCGACGGAAGATGGAATGTGGGCGCTGGGTGCGGATAACCGGCAGTACGCGCCGATGGACGAATACGACGCGAACTATAACGACTATTATTTGGTGAACACGATGACGGGCGAGCGGCGTCCGCTTTTCACCAAGCATCCCGGAAATCTTCAATGGTCACCGGATGGAAAACATCTTCTTTATTTTGCGGATAAAAATTGGAATGTCATTTCGGTGCCTGAAGGGAAAATTACAAATCTGACCGGAAAATTAAATGTGAAATTCTGGCGGGAAGATACCGACACGCCCGGCGTGCCGCCACCCTACGGCCCAGCGGGATGGACGGTGGACGGAAAATATGCGCTGGTTTATGACGAATTTGATGTGTGGCAACTTTCTCCCGATAGCGGCGAAGCTGTGAATTTGACGGCTGGCGCGGGACGGACCGCGCATCTTGAATTCCGCTATGCGCGGCTGGGTGCCGAAAATAGGCGCGATCCGGAAGCGCGATGGATTGATTCTTCGCAGCCACTGTTGCTGCGCGCTACGAACACGGATACGTTCGACACGGGATTTTATCGCGCGCACGTGGGGACGGCGGCCGCTCCGCAGAAACTGATTTTTGCGGCGAAGAATTTTACGGCTCCTATAAAGGCGAAGGATGCGGACGTGCTGGTGCTTACGGCTGGGACATTCGAGGAATTTCCGGATTTGGTGATTACGGATTCCAATTTCTCGAAACTGCAGAAGGTTTCCAACGCGAATCCGCAACAAGCTTCGGTGAACTGGGCGACGGCGGAAATGATTCATTACTTGAATGATGACGGCGTGCCGCTAAAAGGAATTCTTTTTAAGCCTGAAAATTTCGATCCGAATAAAAAGTATCCGATGATTGTGTACATCTACGAAAAACTTTCGCAGAACATACACGCTTACAATCCGCCGCAGCCTCGGCACACGATTCAGCCGAGCTTTTACGCGAGCAACGGATATTTAATTTTGGAGCCGGACATTGTTTACACGACGGGAAATCCGGGACAGAGCGCGCTGAAATGCGTTTTGCCGGCGATTGATTCGATTATCGCGCGCGGCTATGTGGACGAGAAAAATGTCGGCATCGAAGGACACAGTTGGGGCGGATATCAGATTGCGTACATGATTACGCAAACGCATCGATTTAAGGCGGTGGAAGCGGGCGCGCCGGTGGTGGATATGTTCAGCGCGTACGACGGAATTCGCTGGGGTTCGGGAATGCCGCGGCAGGGGCAGTACGAACACGGACAAAGCCGAATCGGCGGATCGCCGTGGCAGACTCCGCTGAAGTACATGGAAAATTCCACAATTTTTATGGTGGATCGCATTACCACGCCAGTGTTGATTCTGGAGAATGACGCGGATACGGCTGTGCCGTGGTATCAGGGAATTGAATTTTATTTGGCGCTGCGGCGGCTGAACAAGGAAGCATACATGTTCAGCTACAACGGCGAGCCACATGGATTGGTGCGGCGTCCAGATCAGAAAGATTTTAGTTTGCGGATGCAGCAGTACTTTGATTATTTTTTGAAGGGCGCGCCAAAGCCGGAGTGGATGGAAAAAGGGATTCCTTACTTAGATAAGGATTCAGAGAAGGATCGGTTTAAGCAGAAGACGGGGATTTATTAGGAAGGGCGCTCGATCCCGGACGAATTTGGAGTAACAATTTGGCGCTCAATTTCCTACCTTCCGCGCGAAGGGCTTTTCTTCGCGCTCCGGCACTGTTTTGCATAATTGCGTTTGCTGCAGCAATCGGAACCACGAGCTGTTCGAGTACGCCGAACCCCTATGCGGGAAAATGGGTATTCAAATATCTGGGAAAAATTTCGTTGTCTTGAACTTGAAATATGCTGACGGACGTTATTCCGGTTCGATGTCCATGCCGAAGAATTTTCAGCCGGGGCCAGATGGAAGTTTTAGTGATATTGCTTCGACCGTGGGCGAAGAGAGGTTCGCGAAGGCGGGGATTGTTGAAGGTCATCTGAAACTCACCACGAAAGATGCCGATGGTGAAGATCAATTTTTGATGAGTCTTCTTGACCACGATCACGCAACCCTGGAATTCACGGGAGTTCCGCTCGCGCCATTTAAGCTAATGCGTGTGAGGGATTCGGAAAATGTTGCGGTGGCGACCGACTGGCCTACCGGCGAACCAGCCACTGTCTCGCCGGAAATTGCCGCGCTGCAAGCGAAACTGAAACAGATGGCGGACGAAGATCAGGCAGTGCGGAAGGCGGAGCACGTGTCCGCGAAAAAGATGGAACAGGTCGATGCCAAGAATTATCCGGAGATTGAAGTTATTTACAAAAAATACGGTTGGACGCCCATTTCTGTGTTCGGAAAGAAAGCGTCGTCTGCGTACTGGCTTTTGGTGCAGCATCAGGATAGCCATCTGGATTTGCAGCAGGGCGTTTTGAAAACGATGCAGCCGGCCGTTGATGCGGGCGAAGCGTCAAAAGTGGACTACGCGTTTCTTTACGATCGAGTGATGACGAACGAAGGAAAACTTCAGCACTGGGGCACGCAAACGACTTGCAAAGATGGAAAGGCGGTCATGAATCCAGTCGACGATCCTGCCGGACTTGAACAACGCCGAAATGAATTGGCGTTCATACCCCTGGATCAGTATTTGGAAGGTTTGAAGCCGTATTGCGCCGATGTCGCCTCGCACGGGCCTGCCGCTAAACACTAAGAATTGTTCGGAATTATCCGTCGCTAGCAGTTTCGATGCTGGGGTGCTTGTATGCGTCCATGAGTCCGATGGCGGTGGCGACGACGATTGGGCCGAGAACTAATCCGATCACACCGAAAACGGCGACGCCGCCGACCACGCTGATAAAAACGATCAGGCCATTTAGTCGCGCGTGGCCGCTGAGTAACATCGGACGCAGAATGCTGTCTACCGCGCTTGTTAATCCGGCGCAAATCACGAGAAGTACGAGCGCGTGGCCCCAATTGCCGGTGGAAAATAGCCAGATCGCGGCGGGCGCCCAAATGATTGCCGAGCCGATGATCGGCAGTAACGAGCAGAAGGCCATTCCGACTCCCCAGAAAATTGGCGCGCTGATGCCGGCAAGCCAGAATGCGATTCCGCAGAGAGCGCCCTGGACTAATGCGATTACGAGGCTGGTGATGACGCTGGCGCGAATTAAATCGCGTGCGCCGCCGAACATTTTGTCACGCGACGAAGTTTCAAAAGGCAGAATACCGTGGAGCGATTCCATCATTTGTTCGCCATCGCGGAAGAAAAAGAAAAGGGCGAAGAGGGCGACGAAAAGCTCGAAGAAAAATAATGCCGTGTGTTGGAGAACAATGCTGAGCATTTCGGCGGCGCGCGCGCCGAGCGCGTTGCCGGCCTGAGTCAAGAGAGATGAGAGGTCACGTCCCGTGCCACCCGGCGAATGTGCGAGGAGCCAGCTCCATGCGTTCGTCGCCCAAGGCATGTGTCCCTGAGCGAAAGCGGTCTGCATACCAAGCGCGGCCTGGAACGCTTCGCGAACGAAGAGAAGAGCGAGACCCAGCGCGGGAAAAATCAGAACGCACGCAACTGAGACGGTGCTGATGGCGGCCGCGCTGGAACTTCCCCAGCGGCGCGCCAGGCGCGCGTGCCAGGGATGGAAAATTACGACGAGAATGGCGGCCCAGGCGAGCGGCACGAGGAATGGTTCAAAAATCAGATAGACCAAATAGCCGAGGACGACCACGACGGCATAAAAAATCAGCGTTCTGAGGCGGCCGCGGTTGGTATCCGGCGCGTAGGGGTTTGGGCTGGTCGGCGGCATGAATGTTCGCGGGCTCGTTCCGCGCTGCGCGGGAGTATATAATTGTTTTTTGCTGGAGTCTCGCGGTGAGATATGACTGAGCCTGTGGAACCAAAATCCGGTGAAGCGCGGAAGACGACGCGGTGCAAACATCTGCACAAGCAATTAATTGCGAAGGACGAGGACGCGGAATATTGGGAATGCTTTGATTGCGGAGAGATTTTTGAGCCGGGTGAAGATGGCGGCGTTGTAAATATTGATGGATCGCTTTCAGACGCGTAACACAGAGTCATTCCGTAAATCACGATGAAATGCAAAACAGCATGGGGACTGGCGATTTTCGGAATTGCCGTCGCGGCTTTGCTCGTCTTGAAAGAGCATCTCGATCTGACGCACGGAAGCGTCGTTAATTGGCTAATTCCCACCTTCAAGTACTTCAACTATCCGGGGTTTCTGGTGGCGCCGTGGATTGTGATGCACCTGCCATTCATCACTCACGGTGAGTTAAGTCCCAACATGACGGAGGCCAATCTTGCGGACGGCTTCTACGTTATTACTAGCGGCATTGAATGGTTTGTTGTGGGAGCAATCTTGAGCAGGCTCTCGCGAAAATCGCGAGAGTGTTAGATTAAAGCATCGGGTTACTTCAGTTGGCGTTTTTCGATCAGGCGCAAAACTTCCGCTTTGGGAACATCGTAGAGATCGTGCTGGTCGTCTTCTTCTTCCAAACGTTCACGTAAATATTCGGCGGCGATAAAGCTGGCTTCGCGGTCGGAAAGGTCGCGCTTGGTGCGTTCGCGAAATTCGTAGAAGGCGGTGTGCGCGAGGCCGATGACGACGGCGCGGCCGTCGACAAAAAATTTTGTGTCGATGGTATCAGCGTGGCGGGTGGCGATGCCGTTCCACATGTGCGAAAAGCGGCAGTGATAAACGATGTCGGTGAGTTTGGATGGGACGTCGAACGCGCCGACGAAAGCGCTCATGGCGCCGATATTGGGGACGGCAGCTGATTGTGGGGTCATGGTTTTTTCGGGAAGCGTTAAATTTTCAAGAGGGCAGGCTGAAGCCCGCCCCCACAAATCTTATTTGCGCGCACCTACTGCTACGGGTTGGTTGCCGTTTGCGGCAGCCGTGTTCGTTTGCGAATAGCTGCGGACTGCGGCGCCGACTCCTGCTCCGGGCGAGGTGCGAAAGCCTTGATCGAGCAGGCACTTTTCGAGCGCGGCGAGCAGGAGCAAAACATTTTTACTCTGGCTGGCGAAACCCATCAGGCCGAGCCGCCACATTTTTCCTTTGAGCGGACCAAAGCCTCCGGAAATTTCAAGTCCGAATTCTGCGATCAATTGTTTGCGGACTTTCAGATCATCAACGCCTTCGGGAACGGTAACGGCGGTGACGGTGGGGAGACGGTCGATCATATCGGGCACGAAGCAAGAAAGTCCCATCGCTTCGATACCGGCGATAAGCGCGTGCTGATTCTGGCGGTGACGTTCCCAGCGCGGTTCCAAACCTTCTTCGACGACCATGCGCATCGCTTCGCGTAGAGCGAACATCAGCGAGATTGGTGGAGTGTGATGATAGAGACGTTCGCTGCCCCACATGCTCATGGTGTTGGTTAAATCGAAATACCAGCTTTGCACTTTTGTTTTGCGCGCTTTAATTACTTCTTCGGCGCGCGGGCTGACGGTGATTGGCGCCATTCCCGGCGGGCAACTGAGAGCTTTTTGCGTGCCGCTGAAACAGATGTCTATGCGTTGCTGATCGATGGCCAAAG
This sequence comes from Candidatus Acidiferrales bacterium, assembly GCA_036513735.1. Classification (GTDB taxonomy): domain Bacteria; phylum Acidobacteriota; class Terriglobia; order Acidiferrales; family UBA7541; genus DASTCZ01. The sequence continues at coordinate 2,750 of DATBYL010000260.1, read as the reverse complement.
GAACTCCGGCGAGTGTGGCGACGGCGTCAACGACGAGGAGAGCGCCGAGTTCGTCGGCAACTTTGCGGTAGCCATCAATATTTTGGATGACGCCGGTGGAAGTTTCTCCGTGCGCGAGGCCGAGAATTTTAATTTTGCGGCCTTTGCCTGCGCGGCGAACATCGTCAAGATCCACGGCGCGGCCATAAGGCGCTTCCACGCGGATTACTTTATCTGTAGCGCGTTCGGCGATGACGGCCATGCGCTCGGAGAACCATCCATTCACGCAGACAATGGCTTCGTCGCCGGCCTCGAGCGGATTCAAGACCGACGCTTCGATGCCGCCGGAGCCGGACGCAGAAATTGGAAATGTAATTTTATTTTCGGTTTGGAAAACGTAGCGCATCAGCTCGGCGATATCCGGGATGAGGTGGTCATTGAACCACGGGTCCATGTGTCCGACGAGCGGAGTGGCGAGCGCACGGTAGACGCGCGGGTCGCACGAGGACGGGCCGGGCGTCATCATCAGGCGATTGGGTGGATTTAGCTCGGATACGTGCGGCTTGGCGATGTTCGGTTTAATCATTGTGATGCGCCCCTATATAACTTGCGTTGGTAGATGACGATAACTTGAGGCGTCTATTGTCTCTATTTGGGTGGTTTGAGGTCAACCACCAATATGGTGCGGCGGGGAGGGTGGGTTCCACTACGGGTTTACTTCCCCTTGCAGTCCAGATGCACGGTGATTTCGACAATGGGTTTGTCGAGCTTGAGCACCAGTTTTTCGTCGGTCTGGTGACAGGCGGCCTCGACACGATAGCCAGCGTCGTTGACGACAAAATTCGAGACGGCAAGGTGATAGGTCCTGAATTGCAAACCTTTCAAAACCGCTAGCCCTGAGGAATCTGGCTCAGCACTTTGATTGTCCGGGTATAACTTTGGATTTACCGCGCCGGAGTCATTGTCCACATCCCAGAGTTCGGCTTCGACTTGGTCGTGAAGCGGCTTTGAAGGTTCGATGTGAATTCGGACTTCAGCAAGCGGCTCAGCATTCAATACGATTCCAAGGCCGTCGAGTGATTGGCGCTGCTTCACGGTGAAGGTCGCAGTGCGGCCGACGAAGAATGTCGGTTTTTCCCAGTCAGTAATTCTTGCAGACAAGAAATAGATTCCCGGCCACAAATAGCGAACGACGAAAGTGCCGTCTGGGTTGGCGTCTTGATATATCTCGCCGGGCCGTTCTTTCTGGTCCTCTTCATCCAGACGCCAAATGGTCAGTAGCGCACGGCCCATACCGGACCTATCGAAGCGGCGGATGGTACCAGAAAGTGTGGCGCCGTTTTCTTTCAGTTCGGGCTCGTTCTCCAATCTAGATTTCTCCGAACGGGGCATCAAATCTTCTTGTGTGGCAGGTTCACCGCGGGCATATCGCAATTCTGCGCCAGCCTCATCCAAAGTTGTAGAGCGGTTGCAGTCTGTGAAGTAGAGTTTGCCGTCCTTTTTCAGAAAGCCGTAAATAAACCATCGGTCACCCGCGTGGTATCGGGCCTGGCACGGCTCCGCCGAATCGCGGGCACCCGTGTACATTCGGATTTCTAGTTTTGGATCGCCTTTATACTGCCGAAGAACTCGAAACGTGATTTCAGCGGCGACCGGCTCTCGATTGGAAATATTTTCCCTTTCGGCCGGGAGGAAGTTAGACAGGTCTCCGGGCTTCGCCGGTTCGATGGAAAGTACTTCACCCTCGAAGACTACGGTTGCTTCTTTGAATATTCGCGCTGCGTCGTCGCGCGCATTGAGCTGAGTTACGCCGCACGAGCAGGCTTGCGTTGTCTGGCAGGATAAGCCAAGCAACAGGACGACGGCGATGAGCGATTTGAAGATCCGCATGTTGCGAGCATTTTACAGTACATGATCGGAAACTAGAATATCGAAGCGTACGATTCGCGGCGTAGCTACATTTTGCGCTGAGTGGTTACATTTCATAGGCGATACGCTAGTAAGTCGGCACCTGCGGAATAATCCAGTCTATGCCTTCTTCTAGCGTGCGGAACACGCGGACGCCGCGTTCGCCGGCGACATCGCGAAGAATGGCGAACATTTCGGCGAGCGATTCGGATTGATCGTCCGCAACAATGAACGCGCGGCGAGAGTTGGGACTGAAAACATTTGTGCGTGCGATATCGCGAATGTCGTCGGCGGTTAATTCACGCCCGGTGATGTGACTAAAGTCGGCCAGTTGGGAGAACGAAGGATTGAAATCGGGATCCTTCAGCAGGTTCTGCATGTGCGTGGTGAGGTCTTCTCGGGTGAGCACACCGGAAGCGGTGCTCATGACGAGTTTGCGATCTTTATCGATGTGGTAGAACGCCGGCATTTTGTTTCCTTTAGTGTGCGGTACTCGGAATTCACACAAATCACACTCACAACCCAATTTGACGTTGCGCGCATCAGAGAAGTTACGCTGAAACGATGGCGGAGTGCATACTTATACACGAGTGTTGCGGCCTCGGAAACGGCGATACTAAAAGCGGCCGCAAACGGGGAACAGAATCAGCGACCATGTTAAGATTTTAGGCTCTTATCCAGGGAAAGTTTGAAGCCATGACAAATCGGTTTTCGGGATTTTTTGCGCGAACGTCGAAGCGCGCCTTATGGGGAATACTGCTCGCAATTACGATTGCGGCGGCGCCTGCGATTGCGCGGAGGCAAGAAATTTTGGGCGCCGGTCTGACGGAAGGTGCTGGACAATCCGCGAGCGGGCAGCAGCA
>DATBYL010000259.1:0-4468 GCA_036513735.1 Candidatus Acidiferrales bacterium | reverse complement strand
CATCTCTGGATTATTCCGCTGCTGCCGCTGCTCGGCGCGGCCGTCAACGGAATTTTTGGCCGCCGCTGGCAGCATTCCGCCACAAATTCGATCGCGCTTGGCTCGACAGGATTGTCATTCCTCGCTACCGTGGAATTATTCCGCGAATTTTCTCAGCTCGCGCCCGCAAGTATTCCCTGGGTAAAAACATATTTTCCGTGGATTGCCGCTGGCGTTTTCCGCGCGGACTATTCGCTGCAAGTTGATCAGCTCACCATGGTGATGCTGCTGATCGTCACCGGCGTTGGATTTGTAATCCACATTTATTCCACGGGCTACATGGCGCATGAAGAAGGCTACGCGCGATTTTTCTCGTATTTGAATTTGTTCATGTTTTTCATGCTGACGCTGGTACTCGCCGCAAATTATCTCGTTCTATTTGTCGGATGGGAAGGCGTCGGACTTTGTAGCTATTTGTTGGTGGGTTTTTATTTCCTGCGAAAAGCCGCCACCAATGCAGGCAACAAAGCTTTTTGGGTCAATCGCGTTGGTGACTTCGGATTCTTGCTCGGAATGTTTTTGATTTTCCGCACATTCGGCTCGCTGGATTTCGGCCACGTACTTCCCGCGGCCACCAGCGTTCCTCCGGATCCGTCCGGACATTTTGGAACGATGACGTGGATTGCGCTCGCGCTTTTGACTGGCGCGTGCGGAAAATCCGCGCAAATTCCGCTTTACGTTTGGCTGCCCGACGCGATGGAAGGCCCCACGCCCGTGAGCGCTTTGATTCACGCGGCGACGATGGTCACCGCGGGTGTTTACATGGTGGCGCGATCGAACGTAATTTTTCTGCATTCACCGGTGGCGATGGCGGCCGTTGCTGGAATCGGCGCGCTGACTGCGCTTTTCGCGGCGACGATTGGTTTGGTGCAAACGGACATTAAAAAAGTTTTGGCATATTCCACCGTCAGCCAACTCGGCTACATGTTTTTGGCGCTCGGCGTTGGTGCATTTTCCGCCGGAATATTTCATTTGATGACGCATGCTTTTTTCAAGGGACTTCTGTTCCTTGCGGCAGGCAGCGTGATTCACGCGATGGGCGACGAGCAGGACATGCGCAAAATGGGCGGCCTGCGAAAGAAAATTCCGTGGACGTATTGGACGATGCTGATTGGCACGCTGGCGATCGCTGGCATTCCGGGATTCGCGGGATTTTTCAGCAAGGACGAAATTCTTTCCGCTGCGTATATGAGTCCTTACGGAAGCAAATTATTGTGGGCGGTGGGAATTCTCACCGCGCTGCTCACGTCTTTTTATATGTTCCGGCTGATTTTCCTGACGTTCTGCGGCGCCCCTCGCTACGACGAACATGAAACGCACGTCCACGAATCACCGAGCAACATGGTGACGCCTCTCGTAATTCTCGCGGTGCTCAGTATTGTCGGCGGATGGTTTGCAGCGCCCGCGCTTTGGGGCGGCGTGGATTATTTTGAGAAATATCTTTCGCCGGTATTCGCGTTTGCAACAAGCGCCGGCGAACCAACGTCTCCCGCGGATCTCGCTGCGGCCGCGTCTCTTGAACACCAATTGATGTTTGCCGCGATCGCGGCCGCTCTGCTTGGATTATTTTTGGCTTGGTGGATGTACATCAAACGCCCGGACCAGCCGAAGAAACTTTCCGAATCGTTGAGCGCCGTTTATCATCTGCTGCTTGGAAAATATTTTATTGATGAGCTTTATGCCGCGGTGATTGTGCGGCCACTGCTCTGGATTTCGCGAAATGTTTTGTGGCACACCGTGGATGAAAGGATTATCGACGGTGCTGTGAATGGCGTTGCGGATACCGCGCGCAACGTTGGCGAGGAGACGCGAAAAACTGAATCGGGAAATACGCGCAGCTATGCTGCGTGGATTGTTGTTGGCGCGGTGGCGTTCACTTCCCTGCTTTTGTGGCTGGTGGTCAGGTAGCATGGGCGGAAATTACCTACTTTCGATTTTGATTTTCCTGCCGGTGGCGGGCGCGGCGGCGCTTCTGCTCTTGCGCGCGGACGATCATCTTTGGATTCGGCGCGTCGCATTGGCTGCCGCGATTGGCGAACTGGGAGTTTCGCTGAAATTGTTGTGGTGGTTTGACGCCACAACCCCTGGTTATCAGCTGGAAGAATTGCACAACTGGATCGGCTATCCGGTGATTCGTTATCACCTGGGACTTGACGGCATCAGTCTGTTTTTAATTCTGCTGACTACCGTGCTGACCCCGATCGCTATTTTATCTTCGTGGAAATCCATCAGCGAGCGAGTGAAAGGATTTTTCGTTTGCCTGCTTGTATTGGAAGCTGGAGTAATCGGCGTTTTTGTTTCGCTGGACTTGTTCCTGTTTTTCCTTTTCTGGGAAGTGATGTTGATCCCCATGTATTTCCTGATTGGAATTTGGGGACACGAGCGCAGAATCTACGCGTCCATCAAATTTATTTTGTACACGATGTTCGGATCGATTTTGATGCTGGTCGGCATCCTGTGGCTTTTCAACGACACGGGAACATTTGATCTGCCAACGATTCAGTCGATGATTCAGACTGGCCGGATCATTTTTCCACCGCATACTGAGCTATTGCTGTTCGGCGCATTTTTTCTGGCGTTCGCAATTAAAGTTCCGCTGTTTCCATTTCACACCTGGCTGCCCGACGCGCACACCGAAGCGCCAACAGCGGGCTCGATCATGCTGGCCGGAGTACTGCTGAAAATGGGAACGTACGGAATGTTGCGATTTTGCCTGCCGCTATTTCCGAATGCCGCGCGCAGACTTGCGCCGGAAATCGCGGTGCTGGCGATCATCGGAATTCTTTACGGCGCGCTCGTTGCGCTGGTGCAGACGGATTTGAAGCGCCTTGTTGCGTATACATCGGTGAGCCACTTGGGTTTCGTGGTGCTGGGAATTTTTGCGATGAGCGCCGCATCCGTGCAGGGCGCGCTTTATCAAATGTTGAATCACGGAATTTCCACTGGCGCGCTTTTTCTGCTGGTCGGAATGCTTTACGACCGCCGTCACACGCACGAAATCAGTCAATTCGGCGGGCTTGCAACCCCGATGCCCGTGCTGGCCGCATTCTTTTTGTTTGTGAGCTTAAGTTCGATTGGTTTGCCGATGCTGAACGGATTCGTCGGCGAATTTTTAATTTTGAATGGAACATTTGAACATCACGCGAGCTGGGCGATTTGGGCGACGGTCGGAGTTATTTTCTCGGCGCTCTATTTGCTGTGGGCTTATCAAAAAACGTTCTTCGGAGAAATTACCGTCGAGAAGAATCGCACTTTGCCTGACGCGGATTTGCGCGAGCGTTCGTTGCTGTGGGTGATGGCAGCGATGATTTTGTTTATGGGCATCGGCTCGACAGTCTTTACGAGCCGCACCGAGAATTCTGTACGCCTCGTGCTGGAACAGATGCAGCTTCCTCCGGTGGCTGCGCCGGTGAATGCAAAAATTGTTGAAGATAATGAATGTCCGGCGCTGACGCCTGCTGACATCACGAAAAAGGCGGAGGCCACGCGCTAAATGTTTCCTTCCACCGCAGACATGATGCGTTTGGCGCCGGAAATAGTTTTGTGCGCGATGGGCATTTTGATTATGGTTGCGGAACCATTCGCTGAGCATCGCGGGCGGAAAGTTTTGGATGTGCTCGCGGTGATCGGCGCATTAGGAGCGCTCGCGGCGATTTGGCTTCCCGCGCACAACACTGGAGCGGCGTTTTCCAATTTACTGCGCGTGGATGAGTTCAGCGTTTTTGTACACGCGATTATTAGCGTGGTTGCGTTGCTGGTGATTTTGGCGGCGCCAAGCTATCTGGATCGCGAGAATTTGCCGCACGGCGAATTTTTCGCGCTGATACTTTTTGCGACCGCTGGAATGGGCGTGATGGCCAGCGCGCAAGAACTAATTACGGCGTTTGTGGGACTTGAGGTCAGTTCAATTTCCAGTTACATCCTTGCGAGTTATCGCCGTGATGTGCCGCGATCGAATGAAGCGGCGATGAAATATTTTCTGCTGGGATCATTTGCTACCGCGTTTTTCCTTTATGGCGTTGCGCTGATTTACGGATCGACTGGCACAACTGTTTTGCCGCGGATAGATTCGGCGACGGCGCAGGTCACACTTCTCGCGCTTGGACTTGCGCTTGTTTTTGTCGGGCTGGCATTCAAAGTTGCGGCGGCGCCGTTTCAACTTTGGACGCCTGATGTTTATGAGGGATCGCCTTCACCTGTAACTGCGCTGCTTTCTTCGGCGCCGAAGGCTGCGGCGTTTGCTTTATTTTTGCGGATACTGATGACGGTGGAGCACGCTAGCAATTTGTGGTTTTGGGCGATTTGGATTTCCGCGGCGATCACCATGTTCGTGGGAAATTTGACGGCGGCCGTGCAGTCAAATGTAAAACGCATGCTGGCTTATAGTTCTGTGGCGCATGCGGGATATATTTTGGTGGCGTTCGCGGCG
>DATBYL010000258.1:0-4695 GCA_036513735.1 Candidatus Acidiferrales bacterium | reverse complement strand
CATCTTTGCAAATATAAAAGTCTTGAGCTTCGTGTATTTTGCTCCGCCTCGGCCCAGTTCGCTTCGATACAAATACATTTCATTTGTTCGTACCGCGCCGAAATCAGCCGGGCCGTTGCGGCGCAGAGCCGCGCGCAACTTTTCAATTCCCCGCGATTCCGAAATGCGCGCCAGCGTCAGGTGCGGCTTGAATTCGCGCATCTCGCGAACGACACCTAAAGGCTCGAGCCGTGTTTCAATTTGCGCCCCGATCTCCGCCAGATTCGGCGTGGCGTCAATCCTGATCCAGAAGACGCGGGGCCGGCGCTCGTCTGGAAAAAATCCCGCGCCTCGAAAGTTCATCTCGACAGGCGCATCGGACCGCACCGCGCTCAGCGCATCTTCAATTCGCGCGACGCTCTCCTCCGGAACCTCGCCAATAAATTTCAGCGTCACGTGAATTCCTTCGATTCGCGTCCATCGCACCGAAGGAAATTCGGCGCGCAGCATTTCGCAAAACTTTGCAATCTTGGCGCGCACCGCGTCACTCAAATCCAGCGCGACGAATAATCGCACCCGCTAGCTCTTCGCGCCGGAATGTTTTCCGCCGGCATAAATAAAATATCGCCGCAACATATCCAGCGCGGTTTGCGTGGCCTGCCAGCGAACACGATCACGATCGCCCGGAAAATTCATTCCTCGTTCGATCGGAGCTTTTCCGCCCGCCAGCGCAATGTGCACAAGTCCAACTGGTTTCTCAGGCGTGCCCCCGCCGGGCCCCGCCACGCCTGTGATGCCAATTCCCAGCGTGCTTCCGGTGCGGCGCCGAATTCCATCGGCAAGCGCCTGCGCAACTTCCGCGCTCACCGCGCCGTGCGATTCGATCATCGCCGCGGGCACGTCGACCCACGCGGATTTCAGCGTGTTGCTGTAGCTCACCACTCCGCCCAGAAAATAATTTGAGCTACCCGGAACGCGCGTCAGCCGCTCCGCCAGAAGTCCTCCGGTGCAACTTTCCGCAGTAGAAATCGTCGCTCGATTCAGTGTGAGTGCATCAGCCACAACAAATTCAAGAGTCTGCGCCTGATGCGTGAAAATATTTTCACCAAGAGCCAAAGTAATCCGCTCGACCATCTCGTCGAGAATTTTATCCGTGGCAGCCCGGTCTGCCGACCACGCACGCAAATGAATTTGAATCTCGCCGGGCGCCGCAAGAATCGTCGTGTTCACGCCATCATATTTTGTATAGATCGGCGCAATCCGTTGATCCACGTCCGATTCCGGCATGCCCGCAACGCGTAACTCGCGCGTAATTTGTCGCACATCTCCGGCGCGCTTCACCAGCCGCTCAGCAACTTGCCGCGCGAACATCGTTTGCATTTCAATGGGAGGCCCGGGCAGAAGAATCACGACGCGCCCTTCCGATTCCATCCACAATCCCGGTGCAGTGCCGCGCGAATTTTCCAGCACCGTCGCGCCTTCGGGCACCATCGCCTGGCGCGCGTTTATGTCCACCATTTTCCGGCCGATTTTCTGGAAGCGTTGCTCGATGCCGTGCAGCACCGCAAGATTCGATTCGAGTTTTCGTCCCAGAAGGTCCGCAACAACTTCGCGCGTCAGATCGTCTTCCGTCGGCCCAAGTCCGCCCGTCGAAATAGTTACGTCCGAACGCGAAAGTCCATGCGCAAACGCTTCGCGGACGTCTTCGCGTTTATCTCCAACCACACATTTGCGCGTGACTTCGATGCCAAGTTTATTTAATTCGGCGGTAAGAAAAAGGGAATTGGTGTCCAGCCGGTCAGGCGTAAGGAGTTCCGAGCCAACCGCGATAATCTCGGCTTTCATCTGAAGGATTATTACACGAATTGCGCGTCAAACTGGAAGCGGCAGGCCTTCCACGTCCCAATCCAAACTAAATAGTGCGCCGGTTGTGGCGATGTAAGCGCGCCGCGTCGGCAGCAACGCCATTCCAACAATTCCGCTTCCGCCCAGCACAAGTTCCGCTTTCGCGTCCGGAGTCACGCGAACAATTCCGCGTCGTCCGCCAAATGACGCCGCAACATAAAGATTTCCCGCGCGATCGAACGCAAGTCCCTGCGGCCGGCCAAGTCCGCGATAAAAACATTTCACTTCGCCGCCTTGCGTGATGCGATAAATCCGCTCGAAACTCGAAGTAGTCGGGCCAGTCACGTAAAGTTCGCCAGCCGGACTGAACGCGAGATGATAAAACGCGAACGACGGTTCAAGCGTGGCGAAAACATAAATTTCTTTTTTTGGCGTGATTCTAAAAATTGTTCCGCTACGGTCTCCCACGTACAAATCGCCGTTATGATCGAATGCAATTCCGCAGGCAATTCCCATTCCTTCGGCCCACAGATCGGCGCGGCCATCAGGAGACACGCGATAAATTGTTCCGTCGTGCCGGCACGAAACGTAAAGCATTCCATTGCGATCGAGCGCCAGGCCACTAGGATTTGTAAGCTGCGTTACAAAAGGCTTCACCGTGTAATTCGCGGTGATTTTGTAAAGCGGCACCGGAACGCGCACGGTGCGCTGGCCGCTGAACGTCACATAAATATTCCCCTCGGCGTCCACAGCGGGACTCGCAACCGGATGCAGATTATCCGCAATTTGAATTCCCAGCGCGACGGGAAATGGCTGGCTTTCCGAAGCGCCCGTGGAAACGCTAACGATTCCTCCGGCGGCGCCTTCAGGAACTTGCGCGACCGCATACTTCGCCGTGTGAAAAAGCAGCCGCCCTTCGGTTTCGCCAAACCGAACTTGCGGACGCGCAAAACTTCCCGCGGCAAATCCCGTGCCGTGAATCACAATTTCGCCGCCGGGAATTGCGGCCGCAGGAGTAATGCGTTCAATTCTTGGGACTCCGTTATGTACTAGAGTGGTTTGCAAAATAATTCCCGATTTCCTAATTATGATTCGCGTCGCGTGCAATATGATTCGTGATTATTTTAGTATGCCTGTTGCCTGCACGCCCCACAACACGAGGCCTGCGTAAATTCCTGCGACCCAATCGTCGGCCATAATGCCCCAGCCTCCGTGGAGCGATTCGGCTTGCCGCGCGGGGAACGGCTTCCAGATGTCGAACACTCTAAAAAGTATAAAGCCGAGCAGCCAACTTTTCCAGTTGAGCAGCGTCAACGGAAAAGAGAGAGCGATTAACTGGCCGGAAACTTCGTCGATGACCACGAATTGCGGATCGGATTTTCCGTAGTGGCGCTCCACTTTGCTGGAGACATAAACTCCAGCCGCCGCGATGACAACGACTGCGACGTAATCCAGATAGTAAGGCCGCCACTGCGTTTGCCAGAAGTGAAGTTGCCAGCCAAGTTCCGGAGGAGCCAATAAAAAACTTCGATACGCCACAAGAATCGAAATCGCGACTCCCGCAAGCGATCCCCACGTCCCCGGCCCCGGTTTCAAATATCCCAGTCCACACGCCGTCGCGAAAAAATATGAAATACGGGGATTGCGCAAAGTGGAAACTGGTTCGGAAGTCTCGCTCATTTTCTGCTATCGGAATCGTTTGAATCAGAAGGCGTGTTTTCGTTTTCTTCTTCGGGTTCCAGCAACATTAATTTTTCCAGAGCTTCTTCGTCAAACGACGGCTCGGAAATCACGTAACGCTCCGTGGCCCAATTCCCCAGATCAATATCCTTGCAACGCTCGCTACAGAAAGGAAATTCCTTGTTCACTTCGGAATCCACTGCTGTTTTGCAGATAGGGCAGTTGTGTTTCATCGCGCTTTCTCCGCGTTGAAATTTCTACTGCAAAATTCGCAGCGCCGCGCCGGTCGAAATTCGCTGCACGGCGATGGAAGGCGGCATCGCCGCTGCGTCCGTAGAAACAGTCGGCGCTTGCGCGCGGCGAACAATTTCAGTCACTCGTCCGACCAGATCGTAGTCATGCGCTTCCGAAATTTCCAGACGCACTAGATCGCCTGGCTTCGGCAAATCGTCTTCGCGGAAAACTCCGCCGTTCGCCGCAAAAATATCGTTCACAAAAACCTTTCCGTCGATGTCCGGTGCCATGCCTTCTAGCCGCGCCTGCCATAGCATTTCGCTTTCCGCGGCCACGCCTTCCAGTATTGCGATCTCACTTCGCCCCACGCGCATTTTTAATTTCCGCGCGGAAATTTTCTTTTGCAACGCCATCAATTCGTCGCGCCGCTCAACTTTTGATTCTTCGTCCACCTTTTTGCTAAGCGCGAAACTTCCCGCGGTATCCACATCCGAATAGGTGAACACGCCCATCCAATCAAATTCTGCGGCTCGGACGAAATCGCGCAGCTCGCGAAAATCTGCCGCAGTTTCGCCGGGAAATCCCACAATGAAAGAAGTGCGCAGTGAAACTCCGGGAATTGTTTTGCGCACGCGCTCCAGCAATTTCAAAAACGCATCGCCATTCGATCCGCGTTTCATGCTCGCCAGCACATTTCGCGAAGCGTGCTGCAAGGGCATGTCCAAATATTTCACCAGACGCGGATGCGCCGCCAGCGCGTCAAGCAATCCCTGCGTCACGCGATTCGGATACGCGTAAAGAAATCGCACCCACGCAAGTTCTGAGATTTGCGCCAGTCGCGATAGCAGCACCGCGAGCCCATCGCGCAAATTCAAATCTTCGCCGTAGCTAGTCGTGTCCTGTCCGATCAAAGTTATTTCGCTGACGCCCGCGCGCGCCAAATTTTCCGCTTCGCGC
>DATBYL010000257.1:0-2029 GCA_036513735.1 Candidatus Acidiferrales bacterium | reverse complement strand
TGAGCGCCGAAACATTCTTCGTAACAATCTTGTCGCCGATTACTTCGTGAACCGGATATTCCGCTTCGGTCAGCAGGTGATCGTCGCCGATTTTCGTTTCCTCGAAGCGTCCCTTCAATCCACTGGTGTAATAATTCGCGGCGTTGGAGGAAACATCGGAGCCATACAAATCGATAGTGACGCTGAAATGGAAATTGATATAACGCTGCATGGTTTCCAGATCGATCACACCCATCGCGCGGACGTCGGCGGGATCGCTGATTTTATTTTCCTTCATCACGTCGCAAGTGCGTTGGACGATTCTTCCCACGCCCGTTTCGCCGACAAACATGTGATGCGCTTCTTCGGTGAGCATGAAGCGGCAAGTGCGCGCGAGAGGATCGAATCCGGATTCAGCGAGGCAACACAGTTGATATTTTCCGTCGCGATCCGTGAAGAAAGTGAACATGAAAAATGCCAGCCAGTCGGGCGTCGGCTCATTGAAAGCGCCCAGAATGCGCGGATTATCGGCGTCGCCTGAACGCCGTGCGAGCAAAGCCTCGGCTTCTTCGCGTCCATCGCGGCCAAAATAACGGTGCAGCAAATAAACCATCGCCCAAAGATGGCGGCCTTCTTCCACATTCACCTGAAAAATATTCCGCAGGTCGTACATCGAAGGGCAAGAAAGTCCCAACATGCGTTGCTGCTCGACGGATGCCGGCTCGGTGTCGCCTTGCGTCACAATAATTCTGCGCAGGACCGAGCGATGTTCGCCGGGAACTTCCTGCCACGCGGGCTGGCCTTTATTCACGCCGAAATTCACCTGACGATCCGGAGCCTGCGGCTGAAGAAAAACTCCCCATCGATATTCCGGCATTTTCACATAACCGAATTTCGCCCAGCCGTCCGGTTCGACGCTGATTGCCGTGCGCAAATAAACGTCATATCCATGGCTCTCATTCGGGCCAACGTCATTCCACCAACTCAAATAAGCGGGTTGCCAATGTTCGAGTGCGCGTTGCAGAACGCGATCGCGTCCGAGATCCACATTGTTTGGAATTTTTTCTGTGTAATCGATCATGGCCGTCTCCCGATTTCCACTTACTTAAACTCTTTCCCAATTAAATTTAGCCGGAGCGCCGCTTCCATAAACTTTCAGAGCGCCGCTCGCGCCCACTGCGTTTGGCCGAACGAAAATCCAATTCTGCCAGGCGGAAAGTCGCCCGAAAATTCTCGTCTCCATCGTTTCCGTGGGTCCGAAACGCAAATTTGCTTCAAGGCCCGTCAAAGCGTCCGGCGAAAATGCGACGCGCGATTCGATTGCCTGACGAACTTCGTCTTTCCAATCAAGATCGTCGAGGGCGGCAGTCACGAGTCCGGTCGCGGCAGATTCATGCGCAGATAATTTCTTGCCGATCATGCCGCGCAGCGATTCCATTTTTTCCTGATCGTTGTAAAAACGCGAGGCCAGGCGTGAGAGTCGATTTACCATCGGCAGCGGATGAAAATTCATTCCGGAAAGAGTGATGGTCGGCGGTGCGGCGGCTTCCTGCGAATCGAGCATGTAAATTCTATCCGCTGCTAACGCCAATTCCAAAAGCGATCCGACGAAACACGAACCCGGCTCGATGAACGCATAAATCGAGCGCGATGAAACATCAAGGCGCGCAAATGTGCGGCGCATCATTCCGACGACCTCGCGCACAAACCAATTGTCCTGATGCTTTAAGAGACATTCGTCGATCGCGAGCACATTTTCCGCTTTGCCGGTGACGTTCATGATCCACAATCCGATTTCCAATTCGTTGGTGCGCATGCCGAGAATCGCGTCGTCGAGTTCGCGTGCCATTTGCAACGGCCACCACTGGCTGCCGGCGGCAATTGCGGACTCGATTGAATTTTCGGTGAGCTGTTCCGGCGCTTTCACTGTGAAAGTTGCGGTGCGTGCTGTGCGATTAATTTGCACGTCGACGAATTCGTAGTGACGGCCGGCTTCGTCAATCATTCGCTTCAGTGGACGAAGCGGCACACCGCGCGAATGTTCGGGGCG
>DATBYL010000256.1:0-20658 GCA_036513735.1 Candidatus Acidiferrales bacterium | reverse complement strand
ACTCGGTCACCACGGTCGTCACTGTTGGAACGTCAGAAACGGTCGGAACGACAACATCGTTCAGAAAATTGTTTAGGTCATTACTCAAAAGATTGCTCAGAAAACCCTCGGGAGAGATTTGATGGTGCCAGTTAAGACAGCAAACGAGTTCAACGTCTACGAATCGGCGGAAGCGCGTTTTGAAGAAGCGGCAACACGCCTGGGTTTGGAAGACGGGCTTTACCGTTACATGAAATATCCGAATAAGGAAATCACAGTTTATATTCCCGTCACACTGGATAACGGCAAGCTCGAAGTTTTCACCGGCTATCGCGTGCATCATTCGATTGTGCGCGGGCCATGCAAGGGCGGAATTCGTTTTGATAAGAATGTTTCGCTGGACGAAGTGCGCGCGCTGGCCGCGTGGATGACCTGGAAATGCGCGGTCGTAAATATTCCTTTTGGCGGCGCGAAGGGCGGAGTGATTTGCGATCCTACCCAACTTTCTCGCGGAGAACTTGAGCGCATCACGCGCCGTTATACCGCTGAGCTGAGCGAATGGATCGGTCCGGAACGCGATGTACCAGCGCCAGACGTTGGCACAAATGAACAAACCATGGCTTGGGTGATGGACACGTATTCGATGCACGTGCGCCACACCACCACCGCGGTCGTCACCGGAAAACCGATTGCCCTCGGCGGATCACGTGGAAGAAAAGAAGCCACCGGCCGCGGATGTCTGATCGTCTGCGATCGCGCCATCGAGCGCCTCGGCTTGAAGCGCGAACAAACTCGCGTGATCGTGCAGGGATTCGGAAACGTCGGCTCCATGGCCGCGATGTTGATGCACGAAGCGGGCTACAAAATTGTGGGCGCGGCGGATATTTTCGGCGCTCTCTACAATGAAGATGGATTCGATATTCCCAAAATGATTGACTGGGTTTACGTGCAGAAAAAACCGCTGCCCGAATTTCCGCAGGGCGGCGTGAAATTTTCTTCGCAGGAAGTGTTGTTCCAACCGTGCGATATTTTGTTGCCCGCCGCCGTTGAAAATCAAATCACCACGCAGAACGCGCATCGCGTGCAGGCGAAAATACTTTGTGAAGGCGCGAATGGTCCCACCACTTCCGCGGCCGACGCAATCATGGATAGCAAAGGCGTTTTCGTGATTCCCGATATTCTCGCGAATGCCGGTGGAGTCAGCGTCAGCTATTTTGAATGGGTGCAGGACCGTCAAGGCTTTTTCTGGCGCGAAAGTGAAGTGAACGAACGATTACGAGATATTATGGAGCATAGCTTCGATGAAGTGGTACGATACGCCGAAACTCACGGCGTGAATAATCGCATCGCCGCTTATATGCTTGCGATTGATCGCGTCGCCATCGCGCTCAAGCTGCGCGGGATTTACGCCTGAGAAAAGTTTTTCTGTCCGAACTTTGGCAGTCCTGAATCTGTGACCACGGGGCACGCGCCGGACTCCTGGTCGAAACGCATCAGCGGCGCGATTCGTCGAAGTAGGCACTTCGAGGCTTGTCCAAAAATTAAAATGTGCGCCGATCACATTTCGCCCGGCAATCAGAAGTCTGAAGCCGAACACCGCGCGGATATTTGCACCGCCGGAAACTGGCTCTACGAGCGCGGGTTCATTCCCGCGTGTGACGGCAACATCACCGTCCGCCTCGATTCGCTCCGCATCCTCGCCACTCCGCGCGGATTCTGCAAAGGCATGATGACTCCCGACGATTTGGTCATCACCGATCTCGAAGGCCGCAAACTTTGCGGCAAACACGAACCATCTTCCGAACTCGCCATGCATCTCTTAATTTATAACCGCCGCTTGGATGCCAACGCCGTTTGCCACGCGCATCCCCCAATCGCCACGGGATTCGCCGCCGCCGGCGTGCCGCTCGATAAACCTTTGCTCGCGGAAATGGTCGTCACATTCGGCAGAGTTCCACTCGCGCCTTTCGCTTTGCCCGGCACCTCCGAACTTTCCTGGTCGCTTGAACCTCTCGTTGCGGATCATGATGCAATCCTCATGGCCAATCACGGCGTCGTCACTTACGGGGCCGATCTAATCTCCGCCTTCCATCGCATGGACGTCGTCGAGCACTACGCGCGCGTCTCCCTCGTCACCGAGCTTCTCGGTAAACAAAGCTTGCTTTCTGGCTGTGATGTGGAAAAATTGCTCACCACACGCCAGCGCCATCCGAACTAGCATCTAGCTAAAGGGATCGCGGCGTCTCCGGGGGAATCAGAATGAGTGAAGCGCTCGGGATGGTCGAAACCAAAGGTCTCGTGGCGATGATCGAAGCCGCCGACGCGATGGTCAAAGCCGCAAATGTCACGCTCATCGGCTGGGAAAAAATCGGCGCGGGCTACGTAACCACCATGGTGCGCGGCGATGTTGCCGCCGTAAAAGCCGCCGCCGATGCGGGCGCCGCTGCCGCACGGCGCGTCGGAGAACTCGTAGCCGTTCACGTAATTCCCCGTCCACACGATTCTCTGGAAAATATTTTGCCGATTCGCAAAAAAGAAGGCGCAGCCTCCGCCGGCGCTTCCGTCGGAGACTAGCTGATTTAGGGTTCGTAAAAATTATCGAATGATCCTCGGCCGCATCGTCGGAACAATCGTCGCCTCGCGTAAAGATCCGCGTTTGGAAGGAATGAAACTCCTCATCGTTAAACCAATTTCCCCCGAAGGCGCTGACGAATCCGGCTATACCATCGCTGTCGATACCGTTGACTCCGGCTTCCGCGAAACTGTTTTGCTCGTGACCGGAAGTTCCGCGCGCATGGCCGCCGACTGCAAAGATCGTCCCGTTGACGCCGCAATCGTCGGCGTTGTGGACACAGTTCAGCTTGACGCCGCGCACGAAGGCGAACTCGCCAGTTCCCGCCGGAAATAAAATCATGCAACTCGGTCGCGTTATCGGCACAGTCGTTTGCACGATGAAAGACGCGCGTCTTATCGGCCGCACAATGTTAGTCGTCCAACCCATCGATAAGCACGGCGCGGAAAAAGGCCACTCGGTCATCGCGCTCGATTCCGTCGGCGCAGGCGTCGGCGAAACAATTTATTGGTGCCGCGGAAAAGAAGCCAGCTTCCCATTTCTACCCGACGAAGTGCCGACCGAAGCCACTATCGTCGGCATCGTGGACGAAATTAATTTACCGCTCGCGGATCGTAAATAGTTTTTAGGTGGTAGCCGAAAATTTATGCTCATAGGCAAAGTAGTCGGCGACGTAGTTGCAACTCAGAAAACTCCCTCCCACGTCGGGCGGAAAATTCTGATCGTCCAACCGCTGCAGCTTGACGGCTCCAATCGCGGCGAAGCCGTTCTCGCGCTCGATTCCGTTGACGCCGGCGTCGGCGACCGCGTGCTCCTCGTCACCGAAGGATTTTCTGCAATGACGGCCGTTGGCCGACCAAATTCCCCGATCGATATGGCCGTAATCGGCATCATAGATACTGTGGATTTAATCGAAGGCGCCCGCTAGCGTTTATCCTGAGCGCAGTCGAAGGGTTTACCCTGAGCGCAGTCGAAGGGCGCTGTGATATAGCTATTACCAAATCGGCGGCAGTTGCGGCGTTCCGTATTTTCCACTCGTGTGATTTCGATACAATATCTGTCTTGGCTTGTCTTGGGTGACGGCGAGAAAAATCGCAGCGAAATTGAGGAGACAACCGTGAATTTGAATTTCCGAATCAAACAGATTTTTTCAATGTGGCCCATCCTTCTTCTGCTTTTGATGATGCCCGCGCTAGTTCTCGCTCAACAAGACGACAAAGATAAAGACAAGAAGAAGAATCCTCCGCCTCCGCCAAAGAAATCCGATAAATCGAATCCGCCCAAGAAGACTCCGCCACCGCAAAATGGCACTCCTCCGAAGGATGCTCCTCCAAAAGATGCTCCGAAGTCGGGCGTCGTTCCACCCGCGGGAAATCCGCCGAATGGTGGCCAGCCAAACAACAACCAACCAAATCGCGGCAATCAACCGAATAACAATGGCCAACCAAATAACGGCCAGCCCCGTGGCGGCCAACCGAATAATAACAACGGCCAACCAAATCGTTTCCAGCCAAACGGCCCCAGCCAGCAAGTCCATCTGCACGATGGCAACGCCACAGTAGTTCGCGGCACCAACTCTCACGTCACCACAATTCACACCAGCGCCGGCGTCACAATTAATCACACTGACTACGGCCGGCGCGTCGTCGCCGTCCGTCCCGGCGGAGTCACCGTCGTCACCATCGGCAATCGCGGATTCGTCCAACGCCCGCTCGCGCGCGTCGGATTCGTCCAGCGCACTTATGTCGTCGGCGGACGTTCCTACGTTCGCGTCTATCGCAACTACACCTGGCACGGAATTGTTTATCAGCGTTATGTGCCCGCATATTATTACGGCCCCGGATTTTACGTCTGGGCCGGAAATCCCTGGGCTCGTCCCGTTTATTGGGGATGGGGTTGGGGACGCGCGCCGTGGTTCTACGGCGGTTATTTCGCGCCCGCTCCGTTTTACGTGAGCGCGTCGCTCTGGCTCACCGATTACATTATTGCCGAAAATCTGCGCGCCTCTTATGAAGCGCAACAGGAAGCCATCGGCGCTCAATATTCCGCGCCGCCACCGGATAATTCTCCCGCCGATCCGAACGCGTATAACAGCGCGCAAGTTTCGCCCGCAGTTCGTCAGGCAATTGCAGACGAAGTGCAGCGCCAGTTGGACGCCGAAAAGAACGCCGCGGCAAATGTAGGAAATCCGCAGCAAGGTGCAAGCGTCGCCACAGATTCCGCTCCGCCGGCTCTTTCCGCCGACGCGCGCGTCTTCGTCGTTTCCGCTCCTCTGCAAGTTACCGACGGCAATCAGCCATGCTCGCTCACCGCCGGTGACATTGTTTCCCGCGTCGAAGATTCCCCGGGTTCCGATGGCGCCGTCGCCGTAAGCGTGCTCAACAGCAAGCCATCCGATTGCCGTTCCGGCGCGCAACCTCGCGTGCAAGTCACTGACTTGCAGGACATGGCAAACGACCTTCGCGCGCAAACCGACGATGGCCTAAAAAATCTTTCGCAGAAACAGGGCACCAACGGTATGCCGCCCGCTCCTGACGCGAAAGCCGTCCCCAATCCCAACGGACAAGGCACTCCCGATCCTGATGCCGTAAATCAATTGAAGCAGCAACAACAGGACGCCGATCAAACCGAAAAAGAAGTTGGCACCGGACAGAGCGGCCCAGGCGGTCCGGGTGGCAACGAAGTGAAGTTGCTGCCCAATTCCATTTTTCCAACCACACTTCCGTTCGAGCATCGAGACGCACTTGTAAATCTCGTGCCCGCGATCGACACAAGACCGGATCTTTTCCTCGCGGGTCTGCACCTGACTCCGGATTTGACCTCGTCTTCTCCGGAATCACATCCGGATCTCGCAACGCTTATCTTCGGGCCTAGAGGCCGAGTCATCTACCTCGGCCAAACTTTTTAACTAATTAAAGTCAATTCAACAAAACGGGAGCGCCGCACGGTGTTGTCTTTGCCGACAGGGTGCGTTTCGCTGCAGCCCTGCGGCACTGAATGTGTCATCCGACGCTCCCGTTTTTGTTTTATGCAGCGGCAGCCTTCAGGCTGCCAGCACTTGCTTTTTCCTTATCTTTTCCCTTGCAAGCTCACCCAATCCACAATGATCTTCAGCGCAGCAGGTGACATCGTCTCTTCAATATCGTTGTATTCGTTCGGCGATCCGGTTTTCGCATCTTGCAGCAGATGATTCATCCCTGCCAATTCGATGACCGTGGCCTTGGAATTTCCCTTCAGCGCTTCGCGAGCAGCGGCAAGATTTTCTTTCGCCGGAACCTGCACATCAAGAGATCCATTCAGCGCCAGTACCGGAATTCTGAGTGAGGCAAGTGTCGCCGCGGGATCATAAGCGAGGAAGTATCGCTCCCACGGCCGCGTGTCCTCCAGGGCAAGAGTCTTCGCTTCATCTGCGTCAATAATTTTATCGGCTACGCCTTGCGCGACGATCGCCTTGGCACGATCAAGCGCAACCGTGTCAGACGGCGCCGAGATGATCTCGTCATACAGCATCTGATCGAAAATCTTGCGCTTGGCAATGTAGTCGTCCGGTGCGCCATAGGTCTTCGCTGTCATCGCCGATTGCAGCACGAAAAGTTTATCGCCGCGAATGGTCGGCCCGGCAATCATCACCACGAACGCGACGCTCTTGTCTTCCGCGGCGACCATTGGCGCGATCACTCCTCCTTCGGAATGTCCCAGTACTCCAATGCGTCGCACCGCGATCTCCGGCTGAGTCGCAAGCCAAGCCACCGCCGCGACTGCATCGGAAGTAAAGTCTACCGTCGTAGCCAGATCGTAGTCGCCCGTTGAGCCGCCAACGCCGCGCTTATCATAGCGAAGCACCGCGATTCCGCGCCGGGCCATAGCATCGGCCAGAACGAGAAACACTTTGTGTCCCCACACATCCTCATCGCGCGTATTCTGGCCTGTGCCGGAAATCAGCACGATCGCAGGGAACGGTCCTTTCCCGTTCGGCACACTTAGCGTTCCTGCAAGCTGGACATGCCCGGATGAATTGTTGAATTTGACGTCGCGCTCCAGATACGGGCGGCTTTGCGAAATGATCGCCGCTTCCTGCGGTCTCTTGTGCTCAACGGGCGCAAGATCCGCCGCGGCAGCTCGTTTCAAAATCAGAGGATAAACTTGCTGAAAAGTCAGGCTCCCGTTCCACGTCTTTTCTTGATCATTCCAAATCCCGTCGTAGCTCATGTTGAGTTTGCTTATTCCAAAATGCAGGTGCGTGCCGTCCGACGCAACTTGCAATGTAACTTGGTCGAAGTCAGTTTCATTGCCACTGGGATTCGTCAGATGGCCGCTATAACCAGACGCGCTTTTTTCCAGGTGTACCCGCACCTTGAAACCGCTATCGAGCTGGCCGATCCAATCGCCGGCCGCCTCCTGAGCAAAAGCCGGGACGGCGAGAAAATACAACAACAAAGCAGCCATAACGGCAAACCGAGACATGAATGCCCTCTCGCGAATGTGCCGGACCGAGTCTAGCGTACGTACCACGGTTCCATTATCTACGATTGCGAACCATGGTCTCAATCAGGAACGCGGGATATTTCCCCACAAAAAAACCGCGCCGTCTCGAAGCCTCAGCTCCCATCCGGCGCGGCAAAAATATTCAACCCCTCAACCAACAACTCTTATCGCGAATACTCATCCAGTGATTTAATCAATGGCTGAGCTTCCGCCGGTTGCGGCACTTCGCCGTGAAGAATGCGCTCGCGGCTCGCCGTTCCGTACATGTCCTTGTCATCGTCGTGCTCCGCGTGAACCGTCGCACCCTCCAGGCTCGCTCCCGCAAACACGCCGTGCGTGCGCGCGTAGGTCAGGATCTCCGCCTGCATGCTGACGTCGGTTCCCGCTGCTGCGTCGCGGCCCACTGGTCCCGCGGCTATGCTTGCATCGCCGCCGAGACCGAATTTATCGGACAGCAATCGAGCAGCCGCGTGATCGTTCATGAACAGCATCACGATGTCAGTCGAAGAAATACCGATCTGCGGTCCAAAGCTGCCACCCGCTACTCCGACGAATACCGGGTCGCCCCAACCGCCGCCCTTGCGGCAAACCACTACGCCCTTGCCGCCTTTTTCGCCGAAGAAGAATGCTACTTTTTCCTCGCCTGGGATGATCCCGATGCATCGTGCCGATGCCAGCAAGCGATGCGGAATCGCTTTGTCAGGCGTGTCCATAATTTCGTGCAGAACTCTTGTTGCATGGTCCAGCCGCCGGGCGTCTTCATCGCGCGACGCCGCTAGGGCCACGACGGGCAGAGCCAATCCCGCGATTACTAAACTCATAACTAATTTTCTCATCAACATGTTTTTATCCTTTCGCTTTTTGGGTCGTGCCCAATATCTCGAACCCACCATAGTCTGATGATTCGGCTCGCCCCATAGTTTCGCGGCTTTCCCTCATTTTCCGCGAAAGCGCCCGCAAGCCCTGTGCTTCGCCCTCACAAAAAATACAGCAAAACCCTCGCCATTCTTACAGGATGCTCCCGATAGGCCCCACGCGCCGCGTCAGCTAATCTACCCTCGTCTAGCCTTGCATTTGACTTAATAGAGTTCATACCGGAGGAGGATTTATGAATAAGTTCAAATACTTTGCATTCGCCGCTGTAATCGCTGCGTGTCTGATGTTGTCCGCTCCCAAGATGTCCAGCGCTCCAAACCCGAAAGCTCAAGTCGCAGTCAACATCGGAGTCGCCCCCGACTGCCCCTATGGCTACTATGACTACTCTCCGTACGCTTGCGCACCCTACGGCTACTACGGCCCAGAATGGTTTACTGGCGGAGTCTTCATCGGCGTGGGCCCCTGGTTTCACGGCGACGAACATTTCTCTGGCCACGTAAATAACCGCTTCGATCCTCAACACGGATATAAGGGCCCCGCTCCAAAAGTTGGCGACAAACGCGAACCCGAAAAGGCTCCCGAAAAAGCCACCAACTTCAAAGGAAATGAAATGCGCGACGGACGCGGCCATACGGTCAAGCACTAACAATTAGTCTGTGATTTTGAATTTGTTTTTGTTCGGAAGTTGAAGTTGGAATTTGAAGTTGGGTGCCGCACCCTTTGGTTTCTAAGGGTGCGGTTCCTGACTTTTACTTGCCGTTGATCGTCATTCCGATCCCGCCCTGCGGGAGAGGAATTTCTCGGCGGCACTTTCTCTCTCTTTGCCTTCGTCTTTGCTCTGGCCCGTCATCCCGAGCTCCGAGGGACCTGCTTTTTCTTTCGTCTTTTCTCCCGATGCCCTACCCATGTCCTCTAAATCCGTGCCCACTCTGCATCGCCCCAGCAGCGGCTCGTAACAGGGCACGAGTTCACTCGTGCCGTAACGATCGCATTACATTTGGGCTTCAGCCCCTGCGGGTGTCGTCTTTGCCGGCGGGGCGCGATTCACTGCGGCCCTGCGGCACTCAGATGTTCCTCGTCCCTCGTAGGGACAAACCTTCAGGTTGTCCGCGCTTTTTTTCTTTGCCTCTGTTTCCAATAGCTACGTTCACACGCTCGCATGGGGCTGGAAAATGAAAAAATGGTATAATGGGATTGTGGTTGGGGCTGTAGTTTAACGGCAAAACACCGCAACGGGTTTGTCATTGGAGGGGCGGCGCGAGATTGCGAGAGATGTGGGTTCGATTCCCATCAGTTCCACCAACTACGGATTCTGCCGCCCCTCCACTTGCTTCGGTTCCGATTTCACCTTCAGGACGGTTGAACCGCCTATTTGAATTGAAGAAGACTTAGCGCCACTTCGCTTCCCGGTTTTCTAAATCTAATTTCGTGAGTCTGCACACCACTTAACTCGCTCCGAAGTAGATCTCCGTGGTGCTATCATTACTCAATCGGAGAAGTGACTCCTCGTCAATGAACAAGACTCCGCCAGACGACGAATTTGAAGCCCTCGGTATTTCGGTGAAACGACGTGGTCGTTTTACGGAAATGAGTTCGCATCGTACGCCCGAGCAGCAAGCGAAACTTAGGAAGGCATTGTGGGACGTTCGCCCGGAAAGGTTGGAGCATATTCGGCAGGCAACGGATGAACTGTCGATTCTAATTCGCAAGTATACATCTTTCGATCTGGTGGGAGCTTTGTGGCTTCGACAGAGTATTTTCAATGCCGACGAATATAAAGAAACAGAGTCTACCAAGCGACCACATTTCGTCGAACACGCAACCATGCTGAAGCTTAGGGAACCCGCCCATCAAGTGACCGCAGAATTTGTACTTGAGGCGGCGGATATCTTCCGCGCTGAAGAGCTCTTGGACACGATTTTCGGGGAAACATATGCGTACTACGCTTCGGAATGGACGAATCCGGCGATGCCAGACACCCCTACGAAACTCGATCAACTTCGCCACCGGAGCTTGTCACGCGAAATAATGGTCGGTCCACCTGCGTACCCGCAACATTGGGAGGCAGTCCTCGAAGCCCTATTCGGAGCGGCTCAAATTGACGAGTATCTGCGGGAAGCCATCGGTTTCAATCTAAAGCAGGCCATCGCCTTTACGGACGGGATCGGGCATTTAATGATGGGCACTCTGATAGAGCGGAGCAGCACAGCGGAGAAATCTAAAGAAGAAATGACGGATCAACTCAAACGATACATGAAGACGGCAAAATTCGATGGAAACCCCGAGAGCAAAGCGATGTTCGATGCACTGCGAAACATGCGTTCTAAGGAAAGGAAGCGCACGATTGAGGCAATGACGGAACAATGGGTGACGGTCGCTCTCTCATCCACCCTCGCCGTCAGTGCCGAAACCCTTGCTTCGAGCGCGGCTCTGCCCGTGGAAGCAGCGCGGAAATTCCTAAACGAGTTCTCCCTAGCTTACGGCTCGACTTCATCTGATTATTTCATTCCGTCGCCAACGCCATCTTTACGCGTCCGCCCCTTGGCAAGGATCCCAGATGGTTTCTTCTGCGCGGGTCCAGCGAACATTTTGTGGGCAATAAAGCCCAGATTTGAGGAAGCGCTAAAATCAACTAGCAAGTGGCAGGCGTACCAGCACCACCGCCACGATATTCTGCTTGGGAAGGCGCTCGAAGCGCTAAGGAAACTCTTGCCCGATTCGCAGGTGCATCGAAATCTTTTCTATCCCGTCGCCGGGAATCAAAAAGCAGAACTAGACGGACTCATATTGTTTGATCGTTACATCTTTCTCGTAGAGGCAAAGGGGGGCGACTTTGGCTCCGGTCGGCGCGGCGGCAAGGGCGGGATTAAGTCTGGCCTTGAGCAATTGGTGGGTGAGGCTTCCGATCAGGGCGCGCGTGCCTCGGATTTTGTACGCTCGTCTGAGAGGCCAGCGTTCTATAAGCAAAACGGCGAAGAGGTCGTGATACATAAGTCAAAGTCTACAGAAGTTTCAGTGATTACGATTACCCTGGACAGTCTGGACGTATTCACCCCGGAACTTCACCTACTGCGCGATGTCGGGGTGCTCGGAAACCATCCTTTGCCTTGGGCAGTTTGTCTCACGGATCTGATGGCAATTTCAGATATTCTCCAGTCGTCAATTGAGTTCACTCATTTCCTGCGATGGCGTCGCGCGATCAATGCGAGCGGAGGCGTTTCTTCAACGACGGATGAATTAAACTGGCTCGCAATTTATCTAAAGGAGGGTCCGAAGTTTCTTCGGGTTCCAGAGGGTTTCACCAATGCGACTTTCACCAGCTACACAGATGACCTGGACGCATATTTCTACCATCAAGGCGGATTTCGCGGGAAGCCAGCCGAGCGACCAGCACAGCCCATTCCGTCACCGCTTCGGGAAATCCTATCGTCATTAGTTAGCAGAAAAGTGCAGGGCTTCAGTAACGTGGGTGAAATGCTTCTCGACCTTACGTTCGACGAGCGCAGCGATTTAGCAGCCACACTCAAGCAGCGTCTCGTGCGGCCTCAAGCGGACCAGAATTCTGTCGTGTTCGACGCGACGAAGCTCCGCATCATAGTCTACCCAGATGAACGGTCGCTTGCGGAATTCAAAGCCGGAACTTCGACTAACGTCGACCGAAGGAAACCAACGCTTGCGATCGCTGTAGATCCGTCCGTCGGCTGGCGTGTTTTCGGGTGGCTCATCCTTTCCGAAGGAAAGAGCGGGGACGTGAAAGATTGATCGTTGGGGAGTGCGAGCGATCATGAGCGTTACTACTCGCCACGGCGCGGCACACCACGAAAGCGGTCACGCCGTCGCCCTAGCAGTCCGAACGGGGACTCTCACGGAGCACTTGTTCGTTGGCTGTAGACCAGACGGTACAAATGCCGCTGGCATAAACGATGCCTCTCGGATTCCTATAACAGGAATGAGCAGAATGGATTTGATCATATACAATCTTGCGGGCCACGCGGCGGAACATTTACTTAATCCGGATGCCAACCGCGATGGCGCTCTGCGAGATGACATCATCGCTGAGAAAGCTCTACGTTTTGACCTCGATTCCAACTTTTGGGCTTACATGCTTGATTTAGTCGAACAAGAAACCACAGAGCTAGTACAGACCCACAGGAAGTGTATTCAAGAACTTGCTGCCGCCATCCTGGCTGTCCCGCCAAGAACAGTAACTATCCTCGGTGAAGACTACCAAGTTCATAAATTGTGTGCCTCAAAGATCGCTGAAATCCTGAGCGAGAATGGAATCGGAGCGTCAAATCAGTTTGGAAGCAATTATACAGACGCGAAATTTGAGAAACTCTTAGAGCGACATGTGACAAACACCCGCCTCGCCAAGAGATCACCGATTATCGCTGCCGAATTTCGGAATTGGCGGCGTTTCTCGGAAATGAAGGCTCCGACCCTGGAAGCTCAGAACCATCAAGAGTGGCTGGATTTTTTCGGCACTGCGAGCGCGACGGAGATATGAAACTGTCCGATGCCGGGGCGGGTGGTCCAACCTTTCCGAAGGAAAGCTTAGGGATGTAAGGATTTGTACTCAGCTCAGCGCACCCTGAAACTCATCCGCAGCGGCAAAATGCGCACCATCCCTCTCGAAAAATTAATAAGGCGCTACGGCCTAAAATAGAACAACTAAAACCGCGACGCAATAAACAGCCCGCCGCCAATCGCCACTGCGTCTTCCAAAATCGCAATTACAAAGTCCGGACACTTAAGCGCTTTCACTGTGCGAGTGCGCACCCAGTGGCCGCCGAAAGCTCCCGCGATTCCGCCACCTCCACCCAGCACCGCGCCGAGCATCGGTGATTCGCCTCCGGCCGTGGCGAGAATCGCGCCGGCGAACCCACCAAAAATAAATCGCCCGATAAGTCCCCTCGCACTTGTGCGGCTCGGCGTGGACGGAAGTTTATCGACGACGAGTTCGGCGAAAGCCAGAAGACTAAAAATAATTGCGCCAGCGGTTGATCCCACAAATGCGAGCCGGCTCGAGCCGACATTGAACCAGCCAAGGTGCAGTCCCCAGGCCACGGTAGCGGTCCCTGTGAAAGTACGCAGTCCGGAGATAACACCAATAAGAAATGCGAGCGCAAGAACGTAAGTAGTCGACATAAAAAAGAGAATTCACCCGAAGCAGTCCAAATGTCAACACGAGAAGGCGAGTGGCCTTCCTCCAGTCTTTTATTGCGAGCCTCTACCGCAAACTGAGTGGCGAGCTAGTTACTTACATTCAGTCATCTGCTGCGGTGGTATCATTCCCCCGCTCCGCCTATGCCCACCGAAAAACAGGAAGTCCACGAGCTAAAGCCCACTCGGCGTGATCGTGTTGGCCTCGTCATCTGGACGCTTTCGCTTTTGCTCGGCATCGGCTTGTTCCTCGCCGCCGCTGGCGCGGCGCTCCTCTACTGGAAAGAAAGCACGCCGCATTACGAAGCCGGCGCACTCGCAGAGTTGATGGCTCTTCGCACAGTGGAAGGAAACTATTTATCGAATAACAAAACGTACAGCGCGAACTTTCTGGAATTGGATACCCCGATGGGCGCCCGCGCAAACGCCAATCAGTTAACCTTCAACGAGCGATATGTTTTCGAGTTCTCGAATGTCATACGCGACGCTTCCGGCAAAGTCACTGACTACTCGATGATTGCTCGTCCCGTTGAATACAAGCGTGGAACCAAACGCAGCTACCTGCTGGATTCCGGCGGCGACATATTCGCAACGGATGAACATCGCCCTGCGACGATTCACGACCGGAAATTGAAGTAAGCCTTCGTGCCTGTCCGGAGTACTTGCGTGTGGTTCTGATTCGTCCTTAGTTTTTAAATTTGATCTTGAACTGAGTTTTGAATTTCACCTCGCGCGAAAATACCCGATGTTCGACTCGCCGAGAAACTCTATCCCGAAAAATTTGGGCGTTCCTTGATCGTCCCGCACTCAACCGAATCCATCGTCTCTCCAACTTTTCCACAACATAAAAGCCCCGAATTTTCGATTTTTTCAAACGCCAAAAAGTGCAACATAATGCACTTTGTTAACCTAAACAGTCACCAGCATGCATTATAATGCAGTTTGTTAACTTAAGGCTCCCGTAACCGAAACAATCTAAAGAACTTAGCATTCCCGCCTCCCTCCGCCAAAACCCAAATTTCACTTTTGTCGTACCCCCCCACCCCACCCTGTTTTGCAATGTGTATGCTAATAAAGGACTTACAGCGATCTGTGGTCGATCGTTGTGCTAATAAAGGACTTAGCTCAAAAAATCCATCCCCTTCAAAATCGGGATCCACCCATTTTCAATCACTTACAACTGATCGACACAGAAACCGCCCACAGATCACATCAATCAAAACGTCCACACTACTCTCCAAACAAACCACACTCACACCCAATCCAAAAACCCCCACCACCACGTTGCCCCTTTTATTGTGCGTGTCTAGGCGCTAGAATGCGCCAACTCGAATCTGTATGGAGGTAATTGTGGAACGACTGAAAATCACACACGTGATGCTCGGAGTAGAAACCACCGCGCGCGCGTTGCCATTTTATCGCGACGTTCTTGGACTCACCGTTCAAGCAGAACATCCCGGCTTCGCATTTCTTGACGCCGGACTTTTTACTCTCGCCCTCAGCGAAGGATTAGCGCGCGCCAGCGCAGTTCGCGTCGGTGCAACGGAACTTGTTTTTGGAGTAGAGGACGTGACAGCAACCTACAATGATTTGCGCGAGAAAGGTGTGCAATTTTTGACCGAGCCACGCGCTGTTGCAGGACCAATGTTCGCCGCAAATTTTATGGATCCCGATGGCCACCGTCTTTCAATTTTCGGCCCAGAGCACAAAGCATAATTTTTTCGCGACGCTGAGTTTTTGCGGCGCCGATTTTTCGCGACAGCTCGCGAAATAAATTACCGCAAAATTTTTCGCGCGTTGACATGCCGCGCGCAGTGCTGAATAATCTCTTCGCCGGGCTTTCGCCCTGCGTTTTTTTGAGGTCCCAACTCTCATGGGCCAACGATGATCGCTCAACTTCGCGGAACGCTTTCAGAAAAACAGCCCAACCAGGTCGTCGTCGACGTTGGCGGCGTCGGATATTTGGTGCACATTCCTCTTTCGACGTATGCGTCGCTCGGCGATTTGCATGACCAGGTTATTTTGCTCGTGCACACGCACATGCGTGACGACGGAATTTCTCTCTACGGATTTTTAAGTTCGCGCGAGCGTCATTGCTTTGAACTTTTAATCGCGGCTTCGGGAGTTGGACCTTCACTGGCCATGAAAATTCTTTCCGGCATGAGCGTGGAAGAATTGATCCCCGCAATTCGCCGCGGCGATATCGCGGCGCTCACGCAAATTCCGGGAGTTGGCAAAAAAACTGCCGAGCGCATCGTGCTCGAGCTTCGCGATAAACTCGCCACGATGGAAGCACATCAGCCTTCGCGTGCGCCCTCCCCGGCTGGGCCTGTTGAAGATGTAATCTCCGCGCTGATAAATTTGGGATACGAACGGCATGCGGCGGAATCGGCGGTCGAATCGAGCAAACAAAAAGGCGCGCAAAATTTTGAAGTGCTGTTGAAAGCTTCATTGCAAAAACTTGCGTCGCCGGTTGAAAGAATGGCGCGGGCGGCGAGATAGTTTAGAAAAAATATATGAGCGCGATGAAACCAGTGCGAGCCGAAGACCCGCTGAAAGATCAGCATGGCCGAATTGTTTCCGGGCACGCTTCCGTTGAAGACGCGCACATTGAATCAAGCGTGCGTCCGAAAAAGCTCGCGGATTTCATCGGACAATCGCGCGTAAAGGAAAATCTGGCGATTTTTATTGAAGCGGCACGCTCGCGCGGAGAAGCGCTCGATCATGTTTTATTATTTGGGCCGCCGGGATTGGGAAAAACTACGCTCGCGCAAATCATCGCAAATGAAATGGGCGTAGCGATCAAAACAAGTTCGGGTCCGCTACTGGAACGCAAAGGCGATTTGACCGCAATTTTGACGGCGATGGAGCCGCGCGAATTATTTTTTCTGGATGAAATTCACAGGCTGATGCCGGCCGTGGAAGAAGTTTTGTATCCGGCGATGGAAGATTACCGCATCGATTTAATTATCGGACAGGGTCCCGGGGCGCGAATTCATCCATTTCCATTGAGCAAATTTACTTTGGTGGGCGCAACCACTCGCGCTGGATTAATTACCGCGCCGCTGCGTTCGCGTTTTGGAATTGTGCACCGATTGGATTTTTACACGCCGGAAGATCTTGCGATTATCGTGCATCGCTCCGCGAAAATTTTGGATATTCCAATTGATGACGAAGGCGCGGTGGAGATTGCGCGCCGCGCGCGAGGAACCCCGCGTGTTGCGAATCGTCTGCTGCGCCGCGCGCGCGATTACGCGCAAGTTCGCGCGAAAGGGCTTGTCACAAAAACGGTTGCGCAGGAATCGCTCGCGATGTTGGGAGTGGATGAACACGGCTTGGAAGAAACGGACCGCAATTTGATGCTCACCATTTTGCACAAATATGCCGGCGGGCCGGTGGGATTGAACACAATTGCCGCATCGCTGAGCGAAGAAGAAGACGCGATTGAAGAAATTTACGAACCATATTTGATGCAGCTTGGTTTGCTGGATCGCACGCAGCGCGGCCGCGTGGCAACTCCGCTGGCTTACAAACATTTTGGATTGGAAGTTCCGCGCCGCCAGCAGCCATTATTTTAGCGGCTGCAGATATGTCTACGCACACCGTTTATCTTTCCCTCGGCTCAAATCTTGGCGATCGCGCTTTGAATATCGAGCACGCGCTCACGCGCCTCGCTGAAGAAAATGTGCGTATCGTAAAGCGTTCGTCGTTTTATGAAACCGAGCCGGTAGAATTCTTGGCGCAGGGATGGTTCTTGAATATTGCCGTGGAAGCGGAAACGGAATTGATGCCGCGTCAACTTTTGCGGGTGATTCGTCAAATTGAACGCGAACTTGGGCGCAAACGAATTGTGCGTTCTGGGCCACGCACAATTGATATTGATATTTTATTCTTCGGAACAAGCATTATGAATGCGGCGGACCTTGAAATTCCGCATCCGCGAATGACGGAGCGGCGATTTGTGGTTGTGCCGATGGCGGAAATTGCGCCGACGCTGAGGCATCCGGTCTTGAGGTTGACGATGGCGGAATTATTGGCGGCAACGAAGGATCGGAGTCATGTGCGGCGGGTTCAGAAATAAATTTCCTACGAAATATAATCGTCGCGCTTGGGATTCTTTTTCTTTTTGATTTCAATTTCCTGCCGCTCGTATTCCAGAATTTCTTCTTCCGTCATGGTGTAGTCACCGCGGCCCGCGAACATGTCTGTACGACGCGCATCCAGGCGGCTGCCGCTGCGAACCAACGGACGCGGCGCGATTTTCAACTGGTCCTGAACATTTCGCATGGACGCGGTGATTGCATTTGCCTCGAGAAGCAGGTCGCTTATTTTTCCTAGAAAATCGTGAAGGTGATATGGCTTCAGCAAATATGGCAGACCGGATTTTTCCAATAATGGCTGCGCTTCGGGCGCAACTCCCGCAGGGACCAAAAATAAAACGCGCGCCGGAGTTCGAGCGCCTTCGCCATTTCCAGCGGGCGCTTGGGAAAGTATTTTCAGCGTTTCAAATACGGGGCCGGAAAGTCCCGTCATCGCGATATTCGCAATCACCAGACTGGCTTCGCCCTTTGCTAATTCGGTGAGCGCGAGATTCGGATCCTTAATCATGCGGATTTGCCAACCTTCGGAATCCAGCACCTGCCAAAGCGCGGCCTGGCTTACGACGTCGTCATCAAGAATCAGGATTCCGATGTGATCCACGCTATGCTCCGCTATTAATTATATCCTTCGCGGCGCGCGCGAAGTGGAACCGTTGCGAAGCACGCCGCGAGTTGAGCAACGCGGAGCGCCATACCTCAGAACGTCCTGAACAATACATATGCAGCGCGCCATTCCAGATAGAATGTCAGATATGGATGAAAGCGCGATTCCGTACCGCCCGTTATTTAGCGCCGCGATTGGACGCGGACTGCGTTTGCGATGTCCGCGCTGCGGCGAAGGGCGCCTTTACACAACATTTTTCAGCATGAATCACACGTGCTCCGTTTGCGGGCTTAGTTTCTATCGCGAGTCCGGCTACTACGTCGGCGCAATGATGATCAATTACGGAATCACGGCATTTCTTGTGCTGGTGGTGTATCTGCTTTCGCGATTGATGCCGGAAATGTGGCACGCATCTCAGGAATTAAAAATCGCAACATGGATGGGCGCGGCAATTATAGTTTCATTGTTGCTGGTGCGAACTACGCGCGGCCTTTGGCTGGCATTCGATTATTGGGTTGAGCCGTGGATGCCGCCGATTCCATTGCAGCGCTAAATCCCCTGAATTCCAGCCTATTTCACTGGGCGAACAAATAGCGAAGAATTTCTCTTGACATGGCGAACAAAAGGCGAAATACTGCGTCCAAGCTGAATCGAATTCAGCGGCGAGCCGGACGATGGCCACTATTCCCACTCCTACCTTATTCCCCAACGTCCCGCTCCACCGGGACAAGCCCACGGCTTCGCTACCACCGAAGCTTGCTGCCGACCTTGTCGGCATCGCCCGCCTCGCCGCTGATTCACCTTGCGCTGATGCTAAGCGTGGCACGGAATATTTTTTGCTTCCCGTGCGTTCGATTCTAAATTCTTGTGATTCAAAACGCGTTCCGTTTCCCTGGACGATCAATCCGTATCGCGGTTGTGAATTTGGCTGCCGCTATTGCTATGCGCGCTACACGCACGAGTTCATGGAGCTGGACGGTTCAGATTTCGAGAAAAAAATTTACGCGAAGGCGAATGCCGGGCCGATAGTTTCGCGTGATCTGGCGGAAAAGCACGTGGCCAGCGAACATATTGCGATTGGATCGGCTACCGATCCCTATCAGCCGGCAGAGCGCGAATTCGGAGTTACGCGCGCGGTGCTCGAGCGGATTGCCGAGCGGCAAGGATTGAGTGTTTCCATCACGACGAAATCGGATCAAGTAGTGCGGGACATCGATCTTTTGAAACGAATATCCGCACGCTCGTCGCTTACTATTAATGTAACGATTGTTACGCTGCGCACTCGATTGGCGCGAATGTTGGAACCGCGCGCACCCCGGCCTGATTTGCGATTCGCAGCAGTGCGAAAGTTGCGTGAAGCAGGCCTTGCCGCGGGAGTTTTTATGATGCCGGTGCTACCCGGACTGACGGATAGCGATCCGCATATTGAGAGGATGGCCTATGCCGCGAAGGATGCGGACGCGCAATGGTTTGCAGCGTCGGCGCTTTTTCTGATGCCTTCGGCGGCGAAAGAATTTCTGCCGTTTATTGAGGAGAAATTTCCGCGCCTGGCAAAGCGCTATAGCGAATTTTATAGCCACGCGGCGTATCCACCCGACGTTTACCGCCGCGAAGTCTCGGAACGAATTGCCAAAATTCGCGCGAAGTATGGATTGGGAAACCGGCCGCAGGCGCCGATTCGCCCGGAGTCTGACGCACAACTTTCTTTTTCTTTGGGCGATGCACAATTACCGGTTTCGACTTCTTAGCAGAATCCAATTTCGTCGCAGATTCAAATTCGCTTGCAGGATAAAAATTCCATGAGAAGAAATCACGCGGTGACGGGCAGATGGATTCGCATTGTTGCAGTGGTGCTGGGAATTTTGTGCGTGCTGGGTGCGGTGCCGCAGCGGGGAAATTCCGTGCGAGCAAAGAAGGTTGAAACTTCGGCTGTGCGCTGAAATTAAAAACGGAAATTCGACGCGGCGAAATCCGCGCCTAAGGAACAATGATTCGCGGCGGTTCTGGAGCCGGCGCTGCTACGGCTTTCGGAAATTGGCCCCGCAAGAATTCCAGATATGCGCGCGATTTTGGGCGCCCGTTTGTTTGCTGACGGCCTACGCGTAGGAGGAATACAAGGAAAAGAAATATGTCGGTGTCCCGCAGATGCGTCGGGCCACCCTGCTTCGCCAGTTGCAGTTTGAAATCTTCGATAAATTTATCCAGCGCCGCATAAATTGCCTGCGGAGGTCCGCCGGCCGGCGGCTTTTCGTAATAAATTCCTGATCCCAACGTGCGGAATTTTTCTGCCAACGCCTGCAAAGCGGCGAAAACGTCGGTGTCATTGGCGGAAGGATTTTCGGAAGCGCATTTCAGAATTGCAAACGCTAGACCGGAAACCAGCGAGCGGTTCAAATGAATCAAATCGCGAGGAACCTCGACATCCGGGAACGGAACTTCGGAAACGGGCAACGGCTTGTTTTGCTTCAACTCGTAACGATGCGCGGCGATCAAATAGCTGCAATCCACCGGACAATCAATTGTGACTTCGCGCTCGGTGCCGCAGCATACGGCGCAAATCTTTTCGCCTTTCGCGGGACAAAACCGTTCGGCTTTTCGTTTATTGCAAATCGGGCAAAGCATGTTCCTCGTCACTCCTAAACGCAGACGGCCCCGGCTGTAACCGGGGCCGTCTGCAAAATCTCATTCAATTGCCAAAAAACTACTTCGGCTTATTGGCGGAATCATTCCGCGGCGAGTGCTGCGTCAGCGTATCCAGCAGATCCTTCGCGGCGAGCGGCGGGGGCATCGCGTTGAACAAAACCAAATCGCGAGCGCGCACCATTTTCCCGTAGAGCTGCGCATTGGCGTCCTCATCCGGGCGCAGTGTTGAACCTTCC
>DATBYL010000255.1:0-2536 GCA_036513735.1 Candidatus Acidiferrales bacterium | reverse complement strand
CGGTTTCTATTATTCGCTGATGGATTGGCACCATCCCGACGGCGCTCGCTGCGCAACTGATGAAGACGCTCGCAAGCGTTTCGTCGAATATACGCACGGACTGATCCGCGAACTCATGACCAACTACGGCAAGGTTGACGTTCTTTGGTATGACGTGAATTGGCCGCTCAATTCACATCAATGGGAATCTGAGCGCATGAATAAAATGGTGTATGAACTTCAGCCCGACATCGTCGTGAATAATCGCAACGGTTTGCCCGGCGATTTTTCAACTCCAGAACAACAAATCACTGCTGCCTCAGGTGGCCGCGCGTGGGAAAGCTGCATGACGCTGAACGGAAGCTGGGGATATCAGCGCGCCGACGACAGTTGGAAAACTCCGAAAACAATTGTGCGAAATTTAATTCAGTGCGCGAATGGCGGCGGAAATTATTTGTTGAATATCGGACCGAAGGGCGACGGCTCCATTCCGCCGGAATCCGTCAGCGTGCTCACCGAAGTCGGCAAATGGCTCGCCCGCAACGGCGCAGCAATTTACGAAACGGATCGCTGTAACGTCAGCCATTCCGAGTACGCCGAATTCACGCGCAAGGACAACACTCTCTTCATGCACGTCCACTACTGGCCCGGCGATTACGTAGCCATCAGCGGACTGAAAACGGAGGTGAAATCCGCGCGCATGCATGCCACGGGAAAAGAAATTAAATTTCAGCAGGAAGAATTCCGCACGCGCTTTCTAAATTTACCGAAGGACGCGCCCGATTCTCCCGTCACAACAATCGCCATTGAATGCGCGTCCGAACCAATTCAAGACACGCTCTGGGTTCGCAAGGAACGTCCGCGCGCCGGTGTCGGCATTTAGAGCGCACCAAGAATCGCGGCGTTAATCACGCCGATGTACCGCGCGCTAATTTATTCCGTGGTTTTGCCGCGCATTGCGCCGATCAATATTGAAAGCGCAACGCCGAAACACAATCCCGAAACCATCAACTGCGCGATATCAATGTTGTGGATGTCCTGAAATCGCGGAGACCTCATCTCCATGTACAATTCCAATCCTCCAAATGCCAGCATCAATGCAAATCTTCCCCACACGCTTCTTCCTCTCGCCATGAATCCTCCTTTTGATTTCGCTCCGCCGTCTTTGCCGCCAACCTTATTCCGGCTTCCACTAGTCGTCAAGATTTGCTTTGCGTGCTTTCGCCAGTGTCCATAACTTCATTGACTTACGCCGGAACGCTGTGCTACCCATTACATCCGCATTTATTGATGCTACGAACGGCCATTCTACAGTGAGCAACAAACGCGTCGAAGTTACTCTCGAATCGCAGTTGGACAGCGTCGGTCTCGCTGAAGAAATGTGTACGCGCATTGCCGCGGCCGCTGGCTTCGACGATGACGACTGCTTCAAAATTGGCATGTCCGTCCGCGAAGGTGTAATCAACGCCTATAATTACGGAAGCCAAAAGCAGCCCGGCAAGAAAATTTTCCTCACCTTTGAATTAACTCCCGAAAAATTAATTGTCCGCGTGCAGGATCAAGGCAAAGGTTTCCGCCTGGAAGACGTTCCCGATCCGCTGGCCGACGAAAATCTTTTGAAAAGTTCCGGTCGCGGAATTTTTCTCATGCGTTCCTTCATGGACGAATTTGACGTCGAACGCGCGCAGCCTCATGGCGCCGTACTCGTGATGGCCAAGCGCCTGCGCATTACACCTGCCGATAAATCCGGCTCCGCCTAATTTCTCCGAGCCTTCCGAATCACCCTCATCTAATTTCATCCAGCATTCCAGCCTCTTTTCCATTTGTGATAGGATTACATCTTCCCAATTCACCCCTAATGGATAGAGGAGCGGAACTGTGGCGCGCATTTCACGTAAGGACCTGAAAAAAGACGAATTCCGCGAGGCGTTCACTCACGGCGGCGAAGCCGTTGCCTCGCATCAAGGACTGACCGCGATTATTCTCGGCGTGGTCATCGTCGTTGCGCTCGCCGTTTTCGGCTGGCGATATTACGCGCAGAATCAGACCGCCAAAGCTTCCGCCGCAATGGGCGACGCGCTGCGAACTTATTCCGCTCGCATTCGCACAGCAGGCGAACCAACTCAGCCCGGCGAAATCACTTACGTCGACGAAAAAAATAAATACGACGACGCCGCGAAAAAATTTCAGTCCATCGCGGATTCTTATTCGCGCACCAAACCCGGCCAGCAAGCGCGCTATTTTGACGCGCTGTGCCAGATCCAACTCGGCCACGACGCGCAGGCCGAAGCCGAACTCACCAAGCTTTCCGATTCCGGCAATGACGAAGTCGCCGCGCTCGCAAAATTTCAGCTCGCTTCGCTTGACGTGAAAAACGGAAAATCCGCGCAAGCGATTCCGATTTTCCAATCGCTGATCGCGAATCCCACTGTGCTCGAACCCAAGCCGCTGGTGATGCTCGCGCTCGCCGACGTTTACACCAAAACAAGTCCGGCCGAAGCCACCAAGTTGCTGACGCAAATTAAAACCGATTTTCCAAATACTCCAGCCGCCGACG
>DATBYL010000254.1:0-2636 GCA_036513735.1 Candidatus Acidiferrales bacterium | reverse complement strand
AGTTCGCCGGCTTCATAAATCCGCAGGGTACAAAAGAGTATTCCGGCCGGCGAAACTTCGACCGTCATAGTTTCTTCTGGCCATTGCGAGGATTCAATTTCTTGTGGCGGCAAATTTGAATTTCGTCCGCCGCGTTCAACGCGAATTAAAAATGCCAGCTCGATGCGTGCGTGCTGTCTGCGGTCATTGCGCCCGGTGCGATTGGAAGAATTATCTTGCGCGAGCACATCGCTTTGCGAAATCAGATCGTGATGATGAAACTCGATTGCGATTGTGTTTGCGGGCGCATTGCGAATGGCGAAGCTTTCCGCGCATCGAACCACTTTGCCCGGCGTTTCCGATTCGGTGAACGCTACCGCGGGATCGTATGGAAACGTCGCCCACAGAAGCGAACCGGTTTGCCGCGCGTTAATGCTGGCGACAAGCAAGCCGCCGCGGCTGACATTTCGCGATTGCGTGATTTCCGTTTCAAGACCGAACGGGCCGAGCCAGCGAATTCGCACCGGCAATTCCAGAAGCACGCGAGGCCGGTGGCGGCGTTCACGAGAAGATGAAATTTCCGGAGCACCGGGCGCACGAAATTCCGGCACCGCCGGATCTGGATTCGCGAAAAACTTAGCAGGAGGGTCAGGCATGGCGCGTTGCTATCCCTTATATCATCTATACCATCGGCGCCGAAGCCGCGCAGCTTTCTAATTGCGATTTGAAGACTTCGATGTTAGCGTGAGGTGCATTAAACAACCTTTGGGGGGACAGATTGGAAACTGGAGCAGAGCGCCGAGGCTCGCGGCGATTCACCATGGCGTTGCCGATGACGCTTCGCAAAGCAGGATCGAAGAGCGGCGAAATTCCGGCCGAAACTCGAGACGTCAGCTTCCGCGGACTGTATTTCATGACCGATAGCGGCGTAGAAGTAGGCTCGCAGATCGAATTTGTGCTTACCCTTCCGAAACAAATCACGCTGGCCACCGACGTTCACATACAT
Organism: Candidatus Acidiferrales bacterium; assembly: GCA_036513735.1. Lineage (GTDB taxonomy): Bacteria > Acidobacteriota > Terriglobia > Acidiferrales > UBA7541 > DASTCZ01. The sequence goes on along the minus strand of DATBYL010000254.1, from coordinate 1,651 downwards.
TGCACGGGACTTGTGGTGCGCGTGGAACCGCTCGAGGGGCGAACCGGCGTCGCCGCGCAGATTGAGCGCTACGAATTCCTTCCGCAGTCTTAAATCATACGGATTTGTTGTACCCGCCTGAAGTTATTTCCAATTCGCAGTAGAATAGTGGCGCACGTTATGCGCGCACGGAGGATTCTATGGACCGATTCGATCCGAAGATTGCACTGGAAGAATTAACGGAGGACGCAGCATTGCCGCATCCGGTGCGCATGCGCGATATGATTCTGCGAATAAAGCTGGAACTGGATCAGGCGACGGAAATTAATCGCGAATTTCAAAATTATCTGACGCATTACGGCGAATCGCAACGCATCGCGCGGGAGATTCTGGAAAAGCTTGCGGTGGGAACGCCGAAGAATCCGTAAAATTAATTCATGCCCTTGCGAAAATTGTGACCTCATGGCCCGGCTGACAATTCTAATTGATGCGGACGACACGCTCTGGGAGAACAACGTCTTCTTTGAGAAGACGATTGAGGATTTCCTTGCGCTGACAGAGCCGCTGGGATATTCGCGCGATTATTCGCGGCGCATTTTGAATGAAACGGAGCGGATTAATATTCGCCAGCACGGATATGGCGCGAAAAGTTTTTGCCGCTCATTGGAAGATACCTACTGCAAATTAGCCGGACAGATGGCCCAGCGAAAAACTATTGAACAGATTCGCGCGCTGGTTGCCGAGCTGGAACAAACGCAGCCACAACTTGTGGATGGCGTGCCGGACACGCTGGACTATCTCGCCGGGAAACATCGGCTGATACTTTTCACGAAGGGCCATGCAGCGGAGCAGGCGGCGAAGGTGGAGAAATCCGGATTGCAAAGATTTTTCGCGGCGATAGAAATTGTGGCGGAAAAAGATGCTAAGACTTATGCGGCGCTTGTGGACCAGCACCGCATTGTGAAATCACACGGCTGGATGGTGGGAAACAGTCCGCGCAGCGACATTAATCCGGCGCTGCAGGCGGGATTGAACGCGGTTTTTATTCCGCATCATTCCACATGGGAATTGGAACACGAGGAATTGCAGAGCGGAGTTGGAAGATTATTGGTGATTTCGCATTTCAAGCAATTGCGAGAACATTTTTAGCGGCGGCGTTGTTCATTTCGCAGACGTGCCAACCAAATTGGTTCATGCCATTTTGGGCGTTGCGGAACGGCTGCATTGAAGGACAATTCAAGTTTGGAACCGGCTGTGCGCGGAGAATCTAAATGAAAACTGAACAGGTTGCTGCGAAGACGGACTGGCGCTCGGAATGGTTTGAATTTGAAGATGTCGCGTATTTGAATACGGCCGGACAAGCGGCGCTGCCGAAAGTTGCGATACGCGCGGCGCAAGCTTCCATCGAATGGAAAAAATATCCGCACAAAATGCCGGATTCGCTTCAGTTCGAGTTGACGAGCCGTGTGCGTCAATTGCTTGCGGAAATGATTGGCGCGCAGTCCGCGGAAATTGCGCTGACGACCGGAGCGAGCACCGGAATGGCGGCTGTCGCACAAGGAGTGGATTGGAAACCGGGCGACGAAGTGCTGATTGCGCGCGGCGAATTTCCTGCTCACTTCGCAACTTGGTTGCCGATGCAAGAAGCGGGACGGTTGCGAGTGCGGATTGT
>DATBYL010000253.1:0-4843 GCA_036513735.1 Candidatus Acidiferrales bacterium | reverse complement strand
CATGGCCGCGAGCTTACTGATGAATTTGGCCCCGGCAACGTCGCGTTTATCAAACAGGGATTCGGACATTACATCGAACAAATCGGCGACGAACCGACACAAGTTTTGATCGTGCTGAACAGCGGTTTTTATCAGCAAATTTCAATTTCCAGTTGGCTTGCCGCCAATCCGCCATCCATGATCGTCGATAATTTTGGCTGGTCTAAAGAACAAGTTGCCCGATTGCCGAAGGGCGCCCTGGGGATTCTCGGCTAAACAGCCCATTTAGCCTGCTGTCCTTCGGTTCCAGTTACTACACCGCAACCGCGCGCGCCTGTCTTATTGCCCTCCGCTCCCTCGGATGCTAGTTTCGTTTGAAAGCACTTCGTGCGGAGTCTGCTGACATGTCCCTGAGTATTGACGATCTTCTGCGCCGCGCCGTCGAAAATAAAAGCTCCGACTTGCACTTGAAAGTCGGCAACCATCCTTATTTGCGCATGGATGGCATTCTTTATCCGCAGTCCGACGTGCCGCGCATCACTCCCGAAGAGATGCTTTCCATGGCGTTCAGCATGATGACGAACCGCCAGAAACAAAAATTCAAAGAGACTGCCGAATTGGATATGGCCTACGGCGTCGCCGGCCTGGGACGGTTTCGCGTGAACGTTTTTCAGCAACGCGGAAACGTCGGCATGGTGCTGCGCGTAATTCCCACAAAAATTCGCACGGTTGACGAATTAAATCTTCCGTCCGTGATTGAAAGAATCTGCGAAGAGCAGCGCGGACTGGTGCTTGTCACGGGAACAACCGGATCGGGTAAATCCACTTCCCTTGCGGCGATGATTGACCGCATCAACGCGAATCGTTCCGACCACGTAATTACAATTGAAGACCCCATCGAATTCTTGCACCGCGATAAAAAAAGTTTTATTAATCAGCGCGAAGTGGAAGTAGACACGGCAAACTTTTCAACTGCATTGCGCGCCGCGCTGCGCCAAGATCCCGACGTGATTCTGGTCGGCGAAATGCGCGACCTGGAAACGATTTCCACCGCGCTGCTGGCCGCCGAAACGGGCCACCTGGTTTTCTCAACATTGCATACGCTCGACGCCGCGGAAACGATTCAGCGCATTATCGCCGTTTTCCCGCCGCCCGAGCAAAAACAAATCCGGTTGCAGCTTGCGTCCACGCTGAAGGCGGTTGTTAGCCAGCGTTTGGTGCGCCGCGCCGACGGAAAAGGCCGCGTCCCCGCGGTTGAAGTGATGATCGCCACCGCCTACATTCGCGATTGCATCATCAATCCTGATAAAACGCGATTGATTCATGACGCGATTGCCGCCGGCACCAGCCAGTACGGCATGCAAACGTTCGATCAGTCGCTCTACGATTTGTACACGCGCAACCTCATTTCGTTTGAGGAAGCGCTGCTGCGCGCATCGAATCCGGACGACTTCCGCCTGCGCGTGCAAGGTATTCGTTCAACCGCGGATACTGCGCGCGAAGAAATGGAACGTCAGATGAACGAGTACGAGCGCACGGTGAAGCGCTAAATATTTTGTGGGCGAAATCGCCGACCCTTTCCAATCACACTCTTAAGTCTTGTTCCAAACTGACTTCCACCTCTAACTGAACTTTTCCAAACCATCGGAAGGATGCGTGTTTATGTGCCGCCGTCTCAAAACTTCCTTCACCGTTGGCGTGTTTTTCGCATTGGCGTTCGCACTTGCGTTCGGCGCAAATATGCGAGCGCAGCAAAAGTTTGATAAACAGGATTTGGACCACTCGCGCCAGATGTTATTCGACGCCTACGACAGCGTAAAAAAGCATTACTACGACACTAAGTTTCACGGCCTGGATTGGGACGCCCGCTATCACCAGTTCGACGCGCAAATAAATACCGCCTCCACACTCGGAGATAGTTTTTCCATCATCGCTGATTTTCTGGACGGCCTGAAGGATTCACATACTTATTTCATTCCGCCGGCGCGTGCTTCTAAAATTGACTACGGCTACCGCTTTCAAATGGTTGGTGACAAGGCCTTCATCATTCGAGTTCGGCCCGGCACCGACGCGGAAATCAAGTTGCAAGCCGGAGAACAGATCACTGCAATCGACGAAACTCGGTTGACGCGAAATACCGCATGGCAATTGAAGTACCTTCTCACCGCACTTTCTCCTCAGCCGCAGACGGAGGTTTTCATTCGCGATCCGGACGGCCGGAGTCATCCGGTGGACGTACTGGCCAAAGATAAGGCAGCGAAGAAAGTCCTTGAGGTTCCCAACCCCGAAAACGGAATTGACATGTGGCAATACATCCGCGATGCGGAAAGTGAAGACCACACGGTTCGGCAGCGATGGGTTGAAATGGATGATGTGATGATCTGGAAGATGCCCGAATTCGATCTGCCAGATGCGGAAGTCGATCGCGTTTTCGGAATCGCGCGGAAACACAAATCGCTTGTCCTGGATTTGCGCGGAAATCCCGGCGGCTCGGTGGATACGCTGGACCGGATGCTCGAAAACCTATTCGATCACGATGTAAAAGTCGGCGATCTGAGCGGCCATGGAAACGTGAGGCCGCAAATCGCAAAAGCGTTCGCGCAAAATGTTTTCGCCGGAAAGTTAATCGTGCTGATCGATAGCGATTCCGCTTCGGCTGCGGAATTATTCGCGCGTGTGATTCAACTGGAACATCGCGGAACCGTGATTGGCGATCATTCGTCGGGAAGTGTGATGGAAGCGCGCGGATACACGCTGGCCCAGGGCACGGATAAAAAAATATATTATGCGTTCTCAATAACGGATGCGGACATCATCATGGAAGATGGCAAGAGCCTGGAACATGTCGGCGTGACGCCCGACGAAATTTCGCTACCTACCGGAGACGATATCGCGAAGGGACGGGATCCAGTGCTGGCGCACGCGGTACAAGTTGCGGGCGGAAAATTAGACGCTGCGGCCGCGGGAAAATTGTTTCCATTTGAGTGGATTCCGTTCTAGGAATTACTTTCGCGAACTAGCTACCGTCCGATCGTCCGCACATCTGGCGGAGCAGAAGTCGGCGGCCGACGCTGATCGAGAGTGCACCTTTCGCTATACGCTATCCTACCCAGCGCAAGACCAGCGATCAAAACGATCACGCCCATCGTCACGCCGATTTTATGCCACGGGCTGGATGGATTCACTTTGTAAAAGATTCCTGAACTTAACATCCCGATCGCGATCAGCTCGAGAGAAATCATCCATCGCTTGCGGTTGCCGCGGACAAGATCGTCGTACTCGCCTTGCTCTAGGTAGAGATCCTTCGCCTGCCTCAGCGTGATTGGATCCCACCACATCAAACGAACCTCATTCCGTGACTAGCATTAATTCCAGAATATCGCACGCGATCATAGCGCAATTCGCGTTGTTGTCGAAACTGGCAGTCTCCGTGGAACGGGGGCTTCGGCGACGGCCGACTCCCTCCATTTGGAAAATCAGAAAATCGGAGGTTATGGATCGGGCAACGTGAGTGCTCAATTGAGCGCCGACTTGCATCTGCAGAGCGTGGCTTCTATGCTTCCGTCGTGCGCAAATTCCGAAAATCCGAGCCGCGAAAATTAGAAAGTGAAGAGGAATTGTATGCGGCGGCGATTCGCGCCCTGATGCGTCGCGCATTTTCCGTTTCGGAGATGCGGAAAAAGCTTGAGGGGAAGGCGGAGAATGCCGCGATGGTTGCGCCAGTGCTGGCGAAACTGAGGGAGAAAAAATATCTAGACGACACGCGTTATGCGAAAGAGTTTGCGCGCACGCGAAGTTCGCAACGGACGCAGGGGAAATTCCGGATTGTGCGCGAATTGCGCGGGCGTGGAGTTTCGGACGCGAATATTGAGACCGCTTGCGAGGAAGCGTTCGCTGAAAATAGTGAAGCTGATTTGGTGAAAAAGCGCTTGGCGCGGAAATTGAAAGTGATTCGCGGGCCCTTGGATGAGCGGAAGCGGGCGTCAATTTACGGGAGTTTGCTGCGCAGTGGATTTTCTTCAGATTTGATTCGGAAGGCGATGCGGGAGGCGGCTGCGGAAGTTATCATCGAGGATGAGGAGCCGGCGGAATTTTCAGGGGAGTAACACAGGCTTCAGCCTGTGGATTTGTTGTCAGCGTAAACCGCATCTGCCACAGGTTGAAGCCTGTGTTACTGGCAATTCGGTTGATCGGGATCGCCGTCAAATTGTTTTGCTGGTTGAACAGCCGGCGCGGACACAGGCGGCGCGGGAATAACTTTCGCAAGGGATGAATTGGCGTCAAGCATTGCTGGAAATGCGCGGACGTAGCGGGCGAGATGCGGCAGCCGGGCGCGGTCGTAATGGAACTCTTTCATTTCCGCGATGGATTGGTCGGCTGACCAGTGCTCAACAGCGATGCGGTATAGCGCGGCCATTACTCCGGTGCGATCTTTTCCGTATTCACAGTGAATGAAAATTTTCTTGTCGGGATTATCGTGCAGGAGTTTGAAGAATGTGACCAGCTGGTCGCTCGTCGGCAGCGATTCACCCCGCCACGGCACGCTGACGAAGCGCATTCCCTGCGATTCCACGGATTTCTTTTCCAATTTAATTTCACTCGGCTCGTCTCGAAAATCCACCACGATATCTATGCCAAGTTTATGAAGCCCGGCAAATCCTTCGGACGTGGGCTGCGCCCCTCGATAAAGTGTCGGAGAGAAACTGGCCGCGTTTAGGACGCCCGGAACTTGAATATTCTTTGCGGGATCTCCGGTGCGCCCTATTTGGGCTAGCGCAGATGCGGACCCAAATGTGCCGAGCGCACAGCACATCGCCAGCGTAATCATCCAAGTTTTCAGTCGAAGACTCATAAATAAATTCCG
>DATBYL010000252.1:0-3996 GCA_036513735.1 Candidatus Acidiferrales bacterium | reverse complement strand
GGATTCGTTCGACGACCTGGCGCGGCACATCGCCGCCTTCCACGCGCAAATCCGCCTGGCGATAAAAGGGAATGCGCTCGTCGTAAAGTTTGCGGAAGCTGGATTCGTCGCGAAACATCGGACGGTCGTCCATCATCACGCAGCGCGAAAGAAGTTGCTCGACGGGGCAGTCCAGCCAGATCACATAGCCGGCGCGGACTTCGCTTTGCCGGCCGCAGGCAACGCTGAGCATTTCCAAATTTTCAGGCTGGGCGAATGTGCCGCCGCCAAGCGCAAGCACGGCGGGAATTGTGGCTACCGCGGATTCGCCGAGCGCGCGCGCCAGTTCTGCGTTTTCCAATTTGCGAAACGTGGGTTCACCGAGGCGTTCAAATATTTCGGCTATTCGGAGACCAGCTTGCTGCTCGATGCGCTCGTCCAAATCCACAAATCGCCAGCCGAGTTGCTGCGCCAACAGTTTTCCCACAGTAGTTTTGCCGCAGCCCATGAAGCCTGCGAGGCATACAAGTTTAATGGGCAGACGTGTGCCAGCGGGTGACATTCAGAGTTCGAGGATTATGTGCGGAGCTTAGAATAAATTATTGCGTCGGCTGATCCCGCACTAGAATTTTAATTGTACCACTGAAGGAAGTTAGTTCGACCTTCGCGGTGCCTTTGCCAACGGTGCCGAACAATGACTTGCCATACTTCGGAGGATTGTCCTTCTTGCCGTGCTTATCCGGCTCGAAACTCGCCTGGCTAATCACAGAGCCGTGAATCGACGTGGCTTTCAGGTCGAAAGAACTTGCGGTGCCGTAGTGAACTTCCGTGTTGCCGGTATCGCTCTTCATAACGTAAATGCCGTGGCGCAGAAATTCACCGTCGAAGAAAATATTTCCTGCCGTGGTGTGAACGGTGATTTTGTCCATCACCGGCTGAAGAATCTGCACGCTGCCGCCGACCGTTTCCGCCTTGAAGGAAGCGCCGTCGCAGCGCGAACAAACGATGGAGCCGTCCGCCGTTGTGACCGTCACAGCGCCACCAACATCCTGAAGATTCACATCGGCCGCGAGGGTGTCGAAAGTCAAATTGCCGTGAACGCTGGCTACGGTGATGCTTCCGGAATCCGTGCGGATTTCCAGTTCGGTTTCCTCGGGCACGGTCACGGTGTAATCAGCCTGCAAATCGGCGCTGCGCGCGGAGGCATTCAGCACGCGTGTGCCAATTTCAATTCGCGAATCCACCTGCTCGCTTTCGACTTCCGTATTTCCCGTGGCGTGATCGGCGACGAACATCACTTCCGCCTTATTCCACGATTTCACCTGAATGCGCCCGTTGGAATTGTGAATGGTAACGACCGGGCGTCCGACTACGGTGAAATGTTTTTCCACGCGATGCGCCGACACCGTAAGTGCGAGTGAGGCGAGCACCGCAGCCGCGAACGCAGTTCGCAGCGAAGGATGAATGGTTGGTCGAAGGTTGCGTGAGAGCATTGTTATTCCCCTGTCCAGCTATGTTCTGTTGCCGCGGCCAGCAATTGGGACTTTTGCTGGTAAGCCCCATACAGATACTGACGCGCGGTTTCGTCCTTGGGTTGTTCGCGTACGGCTTTCTCACACACGGCAATAAAATCGTTCACAATTTTCAAATCGGCGCGCAGCTTCACGTTTGCGTCCGGATCGATAGTTTGCAAATCGCCCATCGTCTGCGCTTCTAACTTATTCAAATTGTTTTGGGCGGTTACAGCGCTCGCAGGGAATTGATTGGGGTCGTCAACATTTTGATAGTGCAGCCACGTGACCCCTGCTACCAGAACCATTACCGCGGCATATGCGGCAACCATCACCGGGCGGCGCATCCATGAAAGCGCGCCTGCAAACCATCCAGTTCGCGCTGGTTCCGCGTGCTGCAATTCCGGCGTGCGGATGATGCCTTCTTCAACAAGTTGTGCGCGGAGTTGCGTCCAAATGCGGGCGGGGGGTTCTTCATCCGGCACGGAAAGTTCGCGCGCCATTGCTGTGATTGCTTCAAGGTCAGCCGTCAACGAGCGGCAATTTTCGCACTGCTTCAAATGCGCAGTGGCTTCAGCCGGCATCGGCTGTTCGCTTGCTTGTTCTAATACTGATTCAAATTCTCGGCACTGCATGTTTCACCTTCTCGATTCTGTTTCTAGAATTACATCCAAAACATTTTCACGGCAACATCAATTCCTAAAGCTTGATGTCCTCTACGAACCGGCACCGATCCCTACGTCCCATCGCCGCCGGCCGCTTCCGTCTTTGCGTCCTGACGAGCGTCGCGCGCCTGCTGCCGGATCACTTCCTGCAATAATTCCCGCAGCCGCGTTCGCGCTTTGTGAAGCTGAGACTTCGAGTTGCCGATGGAACATCCCATGATTCCGGCAATCTCGTTGTGCTCGTATCCCTGAATGTCGTGCAACTCAAACACGGAACGGTAACCGGGGGGCAATTGTTCCACGGCCCGCTGCAAATTAATCCGGTCCACCGATCCGGATAACAAATTATCGAGCGCCCCAAAATCCTTGCGCGGGCCGCCGCTTTCCTCATCCGGTTCAGTAAGCTCTTCCAAAGAACTTTCCGGAACCGTTTTCTTTCGCAACTTCATCAGCACAACGTTTACAGTCAGCCGATGCAGCCACGTCGAAAACGCTGACTCGCCCCGGAATGTTGCAATCTTCCGGAAAAGTTGGAGAAAAGCCTCCTGAGTTAAATCTTCGGCCTCCGCTGTGCGCCCGACCATGCGCAAGCAAAGGGCATAAACGCGCCGGCTATGTTGCCGGTAAAGTAGCTCGAACGCTTCCGCGTCACCCTGTTGAGCCCGCCGAATCGATTCAGATTCCGTGAGCTCTCCCGTTTCGCTTCGTTTCGTTCGGGCCACCGGTCCGTTAGGACGCACCCATCAAATCGGATGCTGTCCACCCCTTTTGAGTTGTACCGGGGATTGCGCGAATCCCGGCCGAGAATGTTCTGTTTAACTTGGATGCTGTGGAATTGCGAAACGCTCCAGCCGCACATTCTTATTCTCCGCGTAATGCGGACGCGCGTCTATCTGGAACTGCGGGGATGCCGGGCGATTTTTTCGGCGGCAAGTACTGCGGCGCGGCCTGCATAGCCAAAAGCGCTTTCGCCAGCCGGTCACGGAAGGCATTAACCTCTCCCGGCGGCAGTGAAACAATAAATGACTTGAGCATCACGGTTGCTTCGCTCAGCGACGTCGTCAAATCGTATTGCAGCAAACTGAGGTGATCCCAATCCTCTTTTGAAGAGGGGCCGTCGGAAACTTCAAACGTCATCGCGCGATACTCTTCAGCAATATCGCAGGCCATCTCACCAAGGGTGCGAACTTTATGAAGGAAGCGCTTGCGCCCGCCGAATAAAACGTCCGAAAGAAGCGAATTCATTTTGGCAGCGCGTTTTGCAGTCTGACCCTCGAAGAACATCGGGTTCAGCGGCGCAACGCTCGGAAGCAAACCGAAGTTATCCGCGTGGCGCTCCACAACATTCAGAAGACATTCCAGCGCCGCGGCAAATCGCACGCACAGCTCAGCGGAAACGTCCGCCAGATCGCGCGCCATTTTATGTTTGCCACTTCTGCGATGCGATAACGCCTGATCCAGCGTCACGCTGAAAATAGCGTGAGCAGGCTGCGCCTGTTCGAGCGCGTAAGCGTAAACCCGGGATTTTTCGGGAGGAAGATCCGCATGCCAGTCCTGTCGCACAGACTTAGGACGATTCGGCTTCCAGAAGCGTAAGGGCAAGGGCACTCCTTAGGGACGGGCATTATAGCCCCCGATTCCCATTTTGGGAAAAGAATAATTTGGAGAGGGCCAATTAGAATTCGCGCGATCGGTCATTCGGTGCGCAGGATTTCCATTACGTCGAGGCGGGCAATTCGGCGAGTGGCGATCCAGATGCTTGTGGACGCGAGGGCGGTAACGCAGAAAATTGAGAGGATGAACGCAACGGGGCCGACCGGCTTCGCGCCGGCGACGAGGCT
>DATBYL010000251.1:0-5953 GCA_036513735.1 Candidatus Acidiferrales bacterium | reverse complement strand
CACTTGCGCATCATCAAGACGCGCCGAAATTCCTTCCGGCCACACCAACACCGGACGCGCGATCCCAAAGATCCCCGGTTCTAAAGATGCGCGCGACACGAAAACCTCGATGCGCCTACGAATTCCGCCCGCTCGTTCCAGCCGGCGCAGTGCTTTCACTTCGCGCCCTTCGCGCAGCGGCGAAGCTTCCCGCATCGCAGCAGTCATTCGGCGCCAGCGCACGAACCAAACAAGAACGACGCTCAGGAATCCGCAGAGCCACACTGCGGCAACCAACATCGGAAGAAATTCCAATAGATTTGCTGATTGGGGAATCACCGAAGGACTTGAGTGGGAAGCCACCGTCACAGCAGACTGCGCGAACGGTTGGCTGATCGCCTGCATCGCGAAATACATTCCTGAATCCGATCCCGCGGACGTATGTGACCATCCAAAATAACTCCCAACGCCAACCAGCAACGAAAACGGAATCAGGAATTTCAGCGACGCCGCCAACCAAAGCCAATACCGCGCCCGTGCCTGATTCTTCCGCAACATTAATGTCAGCAGTCCCGCCACCACCGCGAACAGCGTCGACTGCCACAAATGATTCCCAATCGCCGGCGCAACCGCCGTCCACACTTCGGACAAATATTTCGCGATGATCATAGCTTGTCCTTCCTCTCCAACTTGCGAAGAGTTTTCTCGGCTTCCTTCACATCCGCCAGCGTCAGTTTTCCTGACTCAATTAGACGCGCCATCACCGGCTGCGTTCGCCCGCCAAATAGCGCCAGCAAATCGTCAATTAACTTACGCTGAGCATCACCGCGCGAAACGGCCGCTTCAAACACGTGAAAATTTCCAACCTTCTTCACGCGCCGCACTGCCTTCTTCCCCTCCAGGCGATAAACGGTTGTCTGGATCGTCGTGTACGCAGGCCGATCCAGTGCCGGAAAACTTTCTTGAATTTCGCGGATCGACGCGTTGCCGCGTTGCCACAGGGCTTCCATGATTTGCAGTTCCAGCTTCGTTAGTTTTGGTTTGGCCATTTGTCCTCTACTATTAACGTGCGAGACGCTACTACATGCATAGGCGTGATGTCAAGTGTTGTTTGTGAAAAGAATTTCGGGGCGATTCGCAGGGGAGGGATTGTTGATCCTGAGCTAAGCCGAAGGCTGATCCGCCCGCCTCGAATTGTGGCGCGTAACCGGTGCTTCGGAAAAACTCAATTACTCAATAATTTTCAGTTTTCTCAACTGCTCGTCAATTTCCGGACGAAACAAAATCCCTTTCGCAATTTCCGCCAGCCGTTTTTCTTCGCGTTCCACTTGAGCGAGTGACAATTTCGCAATTTCGGGCCCGGCATCAAGCGGCACGACGGCAACGCCATCACGATCCGCAACAATAATGTCACCGGAGCGCACAGCGACTCCACCGCACGCGATAATTGCGCCCACTTCTCCCGGTCCATCCTTATTACAACCGTTCGAGCAAAGTCCGCGCGCGTAAACGGGCAGTTTCAATTTCTGCAGCGCCTCGGCATCACGCACTGTGCCGTCAAAAATCACGGCGCGAATTCCTACTTCCACCGCGCTCGTCGCCAGCAATTCACCGAACGGAGAATTCGTCACGTTTCCTTGAGTGTTCACAACAATAATATCGCCCGGTTGCGCGAGTGAAATTGCTTTGTGCAACATTAAATTATCGCCCGCGTGGCACCACACTGTTAGCGCGGCGCCAATAGTTCGCGGCGAAGGCCAAACCGGTTTAATCCCCACATCCATCGCGCCCAAACGCGACATACTATCTGCAACCTGCGCGCTCGAAGCAGATCCAAATGCTTGAAGCAAAGCGGCACTCGGGCGACTCCACTCCGACTGCACTCGGAATCCAACTTTTCCCACCATCGAAATTTCCTCTCTGAAATCTATTGTCGAAAAGACGCAGCCGCCGCCGCAACTCCAGCTCCCGTCGTCACCGCGAATCCCAAATCTGGAAGAACGTCTTCCAGATGCCGCAGATCTGTCAAAATATCTTCTTCACTCACATAACCCATCGTCCCGATGCGAATCACTCTTCCAGCCAATTTGTTTCGCGAGCCTGCAATCACCGTGCGATGCTTTTCATAAAGACGTCTCACAATATCTCCACCATTTAGTTTCTCCGGAACTTGCAGCGCAACAACCGTAGGAGAAAGCGCGCCAGCTTCTCCGTATCCCGCAAGTCCAATCGCCGCACAACCCGCACGAAGTGCAGCCGATAATCGCAAATGCCGCGCCAAAACTTTCGGCAAACTTTCTTCGTGAATCATTTCCAACGCCTCTCTCAATCCAGACATCAACGAAACCGGCGCGGTGAAAGCTGTCTCCGATTTTTCAGCGGACGCGAGAGTTTTCCGAAAATCCCAGTAGTAACGCGGCAAACGATCTTCACGCTCCACAATTTTCCAAGCCTTCTGGCTCACACTCACCACGCCAATTCCCGGCGGACACATCAAACATTTCTGCGAAGCAGATGCGACAATATCAACTCTCCATTCGTCTTGCTTCATTTCCAATCCGCCAAGTCCGCTGACGGAATCCGCCACTAACAATGTTGGGCGATCCCGAAAAATCGCGCCGATCGGCGACAGATTCGCAAACACTCCTGTCGAACTCTCATTATGTGTAACAACTACCGCCCGATAATTTTTCTCAGCGACGCGCTTTTCGATCGCGCTCGCATCAACCGTCGTTCCCCACGGAAATTCAAGTACGTCAACTTGCGCCCCAAATGTTTTCGCAATCGCCGCGAAGCGCTCGCCAAAATGTCCGTGAATTACGCACAGCACGGATTCGCCCGGCGCCAAAATATTCACAAGACTTGCCTCCATCGCACCGGTGCCGGAACACGCCAAAAAAAACGGATGCCCTGTCGTCCCGAGAATCGGCCGCATCAATTCTTCGCATCGCGCATACATCGCGCGGAATTCTGGCCCTCGATGATTCACAACTGGCTCCGCGATCGCCTTCAATACGCGCGGGGGAACTGCGGTTGGACCGGGCAGTCGCAGGCGGTAAGTCATCGCTGATGTTTGTGGAGTTTGCGTGGCCGAAGACAATTTAAATGTCCTTTCAGAGTTGGAAATCGCCGTGCTCGCGGAAATAAGGAACCAATCCTCCGGCCGCAAAAATATCCAGCATGATTTTCGGAAGCGCCGCGGACGAAATATCTTCGCCTGTCGTCGTATTGCGTACCATGAGTCCACTTCCCTTTTCATCCGGCGAGTCAATCAACAGCCGATCACCTTCGTGAATTCGAGAAGTATCGCAAACAATCGGAAGCAACCCATTGTTAATCGCGTTCCGAAAATAAGTGCGCGAGAAACTTTGCGCGATCACCGCGCGAATTCCGGCGCCCAGAACCGCCGTCACAGCAACTTCCATCGCCGAGCCGCATCCGAAATTCTTTCCAGCTACAATCAAATCTCCGGAGTGAATCGAAGCCGCGAAATTCGGATTAATCTCCTCAAACAAATAGTTTTTCAGAACTTGCGCATCAAGACTCTCGCGTTTTCGCCGAGACGTAATAATGTAATCGGTGTTCACATCATCACCGAAAACGCGCGCGCGTCCCTCAAGTTGCAGAGCCATCGCTAAGAAATCTCCCGTGGATCAACAATCTCGCCGCGCACTGCAGCAGCACCACAGCTCGCCGGTGATGCGAGATATATTGACGCAGTGCTATTTCCCATACGTCCTTTAAAATTTCGATTCGCGGTAGAAATAACATTCACGCCATCGCCGGGAATTGCACCGCAAGTTCCGCAGCACGAACCGCATCCTGGAGTCACGATCACTGCGCCCATTGCGATAAAATCCGCGAGCGTTCCGTCGCGCGTAATCGTTTCCAACACTTCGCGCGAAGCTGGAGTGACCACAAGTTGCACTCCCGGTGCAATTCCTCCGCCTGTTTTGATCACGTCCAGCGCCTGATGGAAATCGCGCGCGCGTCCGCCTGTGCAGGTTCCCAGATACACCATTTGCACTTTCGTTCCGGCGGCTTCGCCAACTGAAACGACTTGATCGACCAGATGCGGCAGCGCGATTTGAGGCGTCAGTTTATCGAGCGCAATTTTGATTTCACGAGCGTACTTCGCGCCCACGTCGGAATTCACCGGCGCAAAAGTTTCGGCATTTCTCCCGCTTAAATAGTCGAAAGTCTTTTTGTCGGCGGGAAACACTCCATTCTTTCCGCCCATCTCGACCGTCAGATTGCTCAGCACGAGACGATCTTCCAAATCGAGCGCGGCAATTGCGGGGCCGCAATATTCCAGCGCTTGATAGGAGGCGCCGTCCGCGCCCAATTCTTTTGCGATGTGCAGCACAATGTCTTTTGGATAGACATCGCGCGGCAATTCGCCTGTCAGAGTGACGAGAATTGTTTCCGGAACGCGAAGCCAGATGCGTCCACTAATCATAATCGCGGCGAGATCGGAGGAACCAATTCCGGTGCCAAAACAATTCAGAGCTCCGTAAGTTACGGCGTGACTATCTGCGCCGACAACCAAACTTCCGGGCACAGCGCGTCCGGATTCCACGATCAGTTGATGGCCGATTCCTTCACCGACGTCCCACAATTTAATTCCATGTTCGTTGGCGAATTCGCGCATGCGTTGATGAAGCTGAGTCGTGGCGCCGCTTGGAGCAGGCGCGTAGTGATCGAGCGCGAAAACAATTCTTTCCGGATCGCGTACGTTTTTTCCGCCCATCGCGTTGAAATAATCGATGGCCATTGGAGTTGAGCCGTCGGTGCCAAGCGCACAATCGACTTTGCAGATGACGACATCGCCGGCGCGCGCGTCGGTGCCCGATTTCGCGGAGAGTATTTTTTCGCTGATAGTTTTACCAGACATTTATAGCGCTGAATTATTTTGCGCTTAACTTTAGACTAGCACAATGAATCGCTTGAGTTTTGTCGGTGCGCATCTGGCACAGGCTGAAGCCTGCGTTACACGCTTTGGACGCGCTTCTTATTTCACAATATTTGCCATGAACGTGATTACCAGCGAATTCACCATGTCGATTAGGAATGCGCCGACGACCGGGACTACAAGGAAGGCTTCCGGAGCGGCGCCGAATTTTTCTACCAGTTCCTGCATGCTGGCGATTGCGTTTGCGGTGATGCCTAACATGAATCCGCAGAATCCGCTGGAAATTACCGCAGCGCGATAATCGCGTCCCATGGTGTAGAAACAAATTGTGATGCACATCAGCCAGCAAAGAATTACTTGCGCGCAAAGTATTACGAGCATTGGCAGCGCGAGATGGGCTAATTCCCACAAACGCAGCGTGAGAACGGCCACCACAATAAATAAGTAGAGCGCAATCACGGCGCAATCGTTGATGGCTTTTTGCGAGATGCGGATCAATTTAAATTTGTCATTTAGATTGCGAATCAGAGCTGCGGCAATCATCGCGCCGATATAGCTGGGCAAAATAAATCCCATGCGCTCAAAACCGGCGCTGATTAAGCTTCCGATCCCCATTGAAACGCCGATGAGCGCAACAGTGTAGAGCAGCGCATTTTCGCCGAGATGTTGTTCCGGAATTGCTGGAGCGAGTTTCGCGTCACTCTTATTTTCCGCCTTGGATTCCGCGACCGCAGGAAATTTCGGCGCGAGATTGTTGCGTTTAATTAATCGTCCGCCGATGTAGCCTGCAACCAATCCGGAAACGGCGATTCCGAAAGTTGCCGCGGCAAGTCCCATTTCCGCTGCGCCGACGACTCCCATTTTTTCAAACGTTGAGCCGAAAGCCAAAGCAGTTGCTGGTCCACCTGTGAGAGCTACTGATCCCGAAATAATTCCGACCAGTGGATTTATGCCGAATAATTTCGCGAGTCCGATTCCGAGAAGATTTTGTAAAACTGCGCCGATGCTCGCAACGGTGAGCAATAAAATTACTTGAACTCCGCCTTTGCGAATCAGTTCGAT
>DATBYL010000250.1:0-7157 GCA_036513735.1 Candidatus Acidiferrales bacterium | reverse complement strand
CACGAGTGAAAATCGTTCGTCGGACGCTGAATGCTCAGCATCGTTCGCGGATGGCGCGGACAAATCTACTCCGCGGATCGCGAATTGCGTGGCGGAGAGATGGCCTTCGCCTCTTAGAGTGTCCAATAATTGTTCACGGCCGATGCCATGAAAAGAAAGTTTTACTTCGCCGGAAAGTTGGCCGGTAAGACGATCACGCAAATCGGGATTAGTACGCGCAAGTTCGGCGACGTTAACGTCTTTCATTGCCGCATGCAGATGATAAATAGGATCTGCTTCCAGACTGGCGGCCAGACCGCCGGAAATTGTGCCGCCATTTAATTTCGCGTCAAATTCTGAAAAATTAATGTTTCGGCCGAGCATCTCGATTTGTGCGCGCAGCGATTGCACTTCGAGCGGCGCGAGTGTGAAAGTTTCGGCGCGCAACGTGCCGTGCGCGCGAAGTTGCGAAAGCGGGCCCGGCCCGGGAACTGTTGAATTGCCGCTAGCTTCTGGCGTAAAAATTCGCGCGAGCCAATTGGGACGCGCGCGCGGGCCGATCCAGCGATCGAGTTCAGCGGCGTCCAGATGATCGGTGGCAAGATCGAATTCCCATTCGGGCGCGGCGCTCGGCTGCGCGAGTTCCGTGGTGGATGCGTTCTTATTTTGAACTGTTGGAACGTCGCTGCGCCAAATCGTTCCCTGCCAGTGCGCGCCGAGCGCGGAGGCTTTCACGATTGTGATGTGCGGCTCGCCGGGCTTCAATTCGATTTTGGCGTTTTCGATTTCCAGGGACTGATTGATCAGCGGGAGTTTCAGAGTCATTCCGCGCGGCGAAACTTCGCCCGTCGGTTTCGCGAAATGCTCATGCAATTTTCCGAGCCATTCCAAATTCGCGGTCAGTCCGCCCTCCACTTGCCAACCCGCGTTCAAAGGGCGGCCGATCAGTCGAGCGGCGTTTAGGAAATCCTCGAAGCGCGTGAAATCGCCGCGCAACGCCAAATCGTAATTCCACGCTGGTGGGGCGATATTTTTGGAGGGCAGCTTTCGCTGCATCGTTTGCGTTGGCTTCCCAATTTCGACCAACGGCGAAAAAAGTTTCGCGTGAAATGCAATCGTTCCGGCCGACGCGGGAATTGTGACGGAACTTGCCGCGGCGTCCGGCTGAGGCTTCGAGGAGGCTGCGAACGTCCAAATGACCGGCAACATTTCAACGAAGTCGGAATCGAAGCGCGCATCGATCAGACCGGAGTTCACTAGCGTTAGGCCGCTCCGGCTGATTCTTGCGCCGCTGGACAATATTTTTCCGCTACGGACGCTAAGCAGTGAGCCGGTCAGTTGCATATCCGCGGTGAGAAATCCATCGGCGGTCAAGCCATCGGCCACGCCCGGTTGGAAGGATCGGTACCACGCGAAAATATCCTCAAATGAAATTCCTGATGAAGTCACGTGAACGTCAGGATTAATTCCGGCCGCCCAACCAACCGCTCCAGTTGCTTCAATTTTCGAGTGCGGCGCCGAGAGAGATAAATTCCGCAACGTGATTTGCGGAGAGCCCGCGTCCCACTCAGCTTCGGCGACAATATTCGCCGAAGGATTGTCGGAGCGCGCGGCCATGTCCCATCGATGAAGTCCACTGACTTGCGCGCTGAAAGAAATATTCCAACGTGCCGGAGCAGGCGTGGCGCCGGAATTTTGCGGCCCTGTTTCGGATTCCGTCTGCGCTTTCACCTGCAATGCAAATTCGCCGCGAACGCCGGGATCATTTCCCATTGCCAGGCGGAGCGTGTCGGCGAGCGAAGCCTCGCTCCAGGTGAGTTCGATACTTGCTGGATGCAACCGCGCGGAAGTTCCGGCGATAACTCCAGCAACGCTCAGCGTTCCGGAATCCTGCAGATGCACGGCAGCTCGCGATGGATGCGCGGCGAGCGCGATGCGCCATCGCCCAGCACTTTCGTGCTCGATCGAGCCGGTAAGTTCTTCGAGCGCGAAGGGCCGTCGATCAGCACCACGACTGAAATTTATGCGGCCGCCATCAATTTCGATGCGAGAAAGCTGCGCGGCGGGGCGCGGCGAACGCGCGGCAGAAGATGTCAGCGCAGATTTTGAATTCGCGGGAGACGGCAGCCAACTTTCCACATTCCATCGACCGTCGTCATCGCGCACCAGATTCAGACTCGGATGCGAAAGATCAATCGTTCCAACTTCAAGCTTTCCGGAAAACAGTGAAAGCCAGCGCGGACTGGCGGCAATATTTTCAGCGCGCAAGAAATATTCATGGCCGAAGCGCGGATCTTCGCTGATGGTGACGCGATTGGCGACAATTGCCGGCGTGGGAATCCATCGCACACCGAAGTTGCTGACTTCCACGGAGCGTCCGAAGGCCTGTTCGAGACGCGCAGTTAAATATTGTTTCGAGCGATTCGACGCAACGGCGCGCGAGAGCGCGACACCAAACGCCACGCAGAAAAGCGCCATCGCCAGGAGAATGATGAACCATTTGCGTGAGCGTCGCTTGGACATTGTGAAAGTGGGAAGTGCGTCGAAGCTAGATTTTCCTAACGCACCTGATGAAACATCCTCTTCCAGCGCGTTCTCGACGGCAAATGGATCAGCGTGTCTATAAAGTCGTGCATGCGCGCGCGAATTCCCTCGTCATCGCCTGTATCCGGATCGGTATCCACCGACCAGTAAATCATAACCGGGCCGCCCAAAATAGCCTGACGGTCGACAAATCCCCAGTAGCGGCTGTCCGAGCTCCGATCGCGATTATCTCCCATCGCGAAATATTTATTCGGCGGCACCACGAGTTCGCCATCGACGACGTGGTCCAAAAGTTCGCGTGACCATTCGGGCCGGACTTCGGTTCTTAAATATCGCTGAGTGGTCGGCGGAAAAGTATCGCCGAAAGGATCATAGGGCACGCTGGGATCGTGAATCACGTACGGCTCATTTTGAAGCTGGCCATTCACAAAAACTTGCTGATCAACAATGCGAATGCGGTCGCCGGGAACTCCGATTACACGCTTCACGTAATACGGATGATCGTCGAAAGGATACTTGAAAACAATGATGTCGCCGTGACGCACGGCGCGATACGGCAAGAGTTTCTCGTACCACGCTCCGGTGCCGCCAAAAATAAATTTGTTCACAAGCAGATGATCGCCGACCAGAAGCGTCGGTTCCATGGATTGCGAAGGAATTTTGAAGGATTGCACTACGAAACTTGTGCCGAAGAGTGCCAGCACTATTGTGACTAAGAGCGATTCAAGATATTCCCACGCGGAAACGTGTTCGCGTTCTTCGCTGTGGCTTGACGCCGGCATCGCAGGCGGTGCCTCAGAAGGCCCAAGCCCCGACGGAATTTCAGAGGTGTCGATCGCCTCAGGCATTCGATTTCCTGGCCTTCCCTGCTGGCGCGGCTGAGCTTTCCAACAACTGTGCAGTTACTCTTCGCGCCGCGGCCTGCTCGGCTTCTTTTTTGGTGAACCCAGTGCCGCTAGCCGAAGCGTGTCCGGCAATCGCCGCTTCGACTTTGAAAAACTTTTTGTGATCGGGACCAGTTTCCTTCAGTACTCGGTATTTTGCGGCCGGCCATCCGCGCGCCTGCAATAATTCCTGCAGTTTGGATTTATCGTCCGGGCCGCCGAGCAATCCGCCGGCGAGCGCGTCCTGCTGAAACGCTTCGTTTAGAAGCGTTCGCTCAATCACGTTCCGCGCCGCTTGCAATCCTCCATCCAGATAAACCGCAGCGACTACCGCTTCATATGCGTCAGCCAGAATCGCGGATTTTTCCCGGCCTCCGGTTTTTTCTTCGCCGCGGCCAAGCCGCAGGTGCGCGCCCAAATCGATGCGGCGAGCAGCTTCGGCAAGTGCGCCCGCGTTCACCAGACTTGCGCGAGCTTTGGAAAGCTGGCCTTCCCGCCAATCCGGAAAGCCATGTAGAAGGGCTTCGCTCACAATCATTGTGAGCACCGCGTCACCGAGAAATTCGAGCTTCTCATTGTCGTCGCTCGAAGTTTTCTCCTCACTATTTTCGGTGCGGCTCTCGATGCCGCGGGCTAGTTTTTTTTCAGTTTCGCCGACGGAAGGGGATGCGGTTTTGCCAGGAATTTCTTCTGTGGAAATCGCGGATTTTTCCGATGGCCAGGAACTGTGCGTGAGCGCGCGTTCCAGCCGCCGCGGACTCTGAAACTTATGCCCGAGCAGATCTTGAAGCTGTTCCCGCCCGGTTCCGGCCATCGGTAAATGCCTTAACTACTTGCCCATCTTCTTCGCATTGCCCATCTGTTCCTGGCACAGCGGAACCATTCGCTGGTCGGTGTCCTTTACGCATTGTTGAAACGCTGTGACGGCTTCCGGGTACTGCTTGTTGTTCAGCAACGCCATTCCCAACAAGTACAGGTCAACTGGATCGGGGGTGGAACCTTCGAGCTGCGTGGCCTTGGTCAAATCCTTCACAGCTTCGCCGAGCTTTCCTTCAAACAGAACAGTCTGGCCCAAGCCGCTGTAGCACATCGCGAGCTTGCCGTCGCGTGAGCGCGCGAAGTCGGCGTCGCTCACGCCTTCGGGTTTGGTGAGGCTTTGGAGAGAGGTTATGCACCTGCCGCTCCAGTCCTCAACTTGCTTTTCTTTCGCCACGGCGTCGGGACGATTATCAGGGTCAATCTTTCGCGCGGTGGCCACGCTCATCACCGCCAACCCGTCAACGTTGTTCGGATTTACCTGCAATGTCAGGCGGCCATACTTGAACATGTTGTTCTCATCTCCCACCTGCATGTACGCACTCGCCAAAATCGAATAAACAGTCTCCAAGTGGTTGCTCTTTGGAAACGCCTTCGTGAAGGCTTCGCCGTTTCGTATTACCTCTTCCGGTTTCGCCGTTTGCATACTTGAGAGTTTCTTGTACGCGTCCTCTTCCTTGGCGTCCATAGCTGGCGCCGCTGAGGGAGGAGTCTGCTGCGCCGGCTGCGCCTGGTTCGGTGGCGTACCCATTTGGCCACTGCCATTTCCCATGCCCTGCTGCTGGCCCATTCCCTGCGCTATCGAAATTACTGGCAACGCGAGCAACATCGCAATCGCCAAGCCCCATCCCTTCACTGTCATATTCTTCATGATACTTTGTCCTTTCCTTCTCCGAAGAGGTTCATCGATTATACGCCATAAGACGTGTCCTGCGTTCTATTACGTTTCCAAATCTCCGCTCGCTAGTTGGCACGTTCTAATGATATGCGTTCGGATCCACTGGCTGCTGAAAGGGCTTCTGAACGCCGCCCTGCGCCGCCTGCCGCGCCGATGGTGGAGCGCCCGGCACAGCCAAAGCTTGCCGATATTCAGCCAGAGCCTGGGCACGATTATCGTCTAGATCGTTAAACCGCCCTAGATAAACGTGCGCCCATGCCACAACACCCGCATCACCGGGAGCGATTACCGTGCCCGGGTGGACGGATTTCGTAAGACTTAAGAAAAGTTCTTTGGCGCGATCAGGATTTTGCTGCATCATCGCGCTGACCGCCAGACCGTAAACCGCGCGCGGAGTTCCCGGCCATCGCTGAACAATTTTCTCGAACACGGCCTGAGCCCCAGGGCCATCTTTGGCAACAACTAATCCTTCGCCCGATTCGAGCATATGTTCTTTTTCAAGTGCTTCGGTTCTCGCCGCCAAAACGCCGGCATCCACCGGAACGTCCGCCAAGTCTTCGACTGCTGGAGCGAACTTGACGTCCTTCAGACGCCGAGTTTCATCGCCCACGTTGATTGCCGCGGCCATTTCCGGAAAATATATTTGCATGGAAGGCTCGACCGTCTGAAATTTATCGAGCTGTGTGACGAGTGGACGCACCAGGATAAAACCATTGGCTTCGTCGTCGCTAATCGCGCTCGCGCGGCGATCACCGGCCATGTGGTCCAATTCAATTTCGATGGCGCGGATTAAACATTCCGCATACAGCCCGGTGAAATCACCTCTGTATTCGGACGGCAAGCGCGGCGCAGCGGCGGCGATCTTCAGCAACGGACGAGTAGGCACAATGGCGGCGTCAAAATGCAGCGGAAGTGAATCCACCAGGAAATGCAGGAATGCGTGGCGCAATTGATCGAGCTTCAGATCTTCTCCGCCGCCTTGAACCACGACATAGTGATCCCCGTAAGTGCGAAAGTTCAGACTCGTGCCCGCCAAAGGTTCTACGTAAACGGTGAAGGTCTGCGGATTGTCCGACCTCAAAACCTCGCGCAGATATCCGGTGGTATCGAGAACAATTTTCGTGAACGGACTTTGCAAACGCGTAACCAGAGGATTGTAGGAAGGCAGAACTTGTCCCCACAGAAGATCCAATTGCGCTTCGGTATAAAATTTAGAGAGCACTTGCTCGAAGTCTTCGAGCACCATCACGTCCGGCGGAATTTCTTCCTGCCGCACCGTGTATTCAAAATTCGGCGGCGGACCGACCACCATCGCAAATGAAATGTATCGAGATAATGTTGTGCCGCGATTGTTGTGCTCGTGGTCTTTGTAATAAGCACGCAAAGCTTCCGTCGCGGGTCCCTGCATTTTCATCATTTTTTCCGCGATGGCCGCCCATTCCGGAGGCAGCGAGCCCACGTTGGCTTCAGTGTTATAGCCGGCGGCCCAAAGAGCGCACATCACGTCAAAAAGTTGAGCGCTTGTTTCGATTCCGACTTTCGGTACCGACACGGGCTTGACGTAAGGCTTCGGCGGAATGATTGGCTCAGGCGCTTTTTTCTTTTGCCCAAAACACGCGGGACTGAAAACAAGAACAGCGATCGCCGCGCACATACAGAGCCTCATCGGGACGCAGTTACGCCAGTTTGACGCAACTGCGCGTGGAGAAATCATTTGTGAAAACAACATTCGGTGCAAGATTGGCCCCGCCCCAGTTCGGGAGCTTTTTATAGGATGCGTATCGGCCGGGAAGCGTCTATGCAAACTGGAATAATTTACAGGCGCATGGCGCTGGCGTCAAGAAGCGATAGCCACAGATCGCTGCTCACTTTTGCGTGAAAAGTGGAATGATAGCTGGCCGGAACTATATCGTACGACGACAATCAACACATGTGCTGGCAAATATGAAGAGCTGCTGATCGTTTTATCCCTTCACATCGACTGAGCTGAAGCTCATCACTACCCGGCCACCGGCGATGCGCCTGCCGAAACTCAC
>DATBYL010000249.1:0-12352 GCA_036513735.1 Candidatus Acidiferrales bacterium | reverse complement strand
GCCGCGGTTCTCTAAATCCTTCCGCCTTCGTAGGGATCTCTTCAAGTGGTCCGCCTTTCCCCCTTCTATTTGTCAAAATCACGAAACGCATTCATCATTTGCCCGCATCCAAATAACAGATTTCCCAAACCTGCGGAGTGCTACCTAATGACAAAGATCAGAGTCCACGCCTTCAGTATTTCCGTCGACGGATACGGTGCCGGCCCTTCTCAAAGCCTTGAAAACCCGCTCGGCATTGGCGGCATGGCTGTGCACGATTGGTTCTTCCCCACTCGCACCTTTCAACGCATGATGGGCAAGGACGGCGGCACGACCGGCATCGACGATGATTTCGCCGTCCGCAGCTTCGACAATATCGGCGCATGGATCATGGGCCGCAATATGTTCGGACCCGTCCGCGGCCCGTGGCCCGACGAAAGCTGGAAAGGATGGTGGGGCAAAAATCCGCCATACCACACTCAAGTCTTCGTGTTGACGCACCACGCACGCGCTCCCATCACCATGGAGGGGGACACCACATTCCATTTCGTCACCGATGGAATTCACGCCGCCACGCAGCTCGCCACTGCCGCCGCAAACGGAAAGGACATCCGAATCGGCGGAGGCGTCTCCACTGTCCAACAATTTCTGCGCGCCAAATTGATTGACCACTTCCATCTCGCCATCTCGCCGACCGTCCTCGGTTCCGGCGAGCAACTCTTCGCGAACATAGACCTGGTAAAACTCGGCTATCAAGTGACCGAGCACGTGTCCACAGAAAAGGCAACGCACGTGATTATCAGCAAACGCACTTAAGCCCGCCTAGTGCGGCCTATGTAGCGCCACCTTTGAGGGGGGCATCTTCCGTTTTTGATCGTTCTGACCGTGGAGTCTTCGTCCGTGCCCAGGTCATAGCATCTTCGTTCGTGCCGATCCAAACCTCAAGATCTACGGCTGCCAGCCTCAAGGGTGGCGCTACATAGACCCGGCGGGGTTAACCACTTTGCTACCCCACCCCCTCCCCCTGTTTTTGTCATGAATATCAAAACAAAGGAGTTACGGGTGCACTTCATGCTAAGAATATCAAAACAAAGGACTTATTAAATCGTTTGTTTTGATATTGATACGCGCCCTTCGCATCCCGAACGTTTCTGCGGGACGCGCTCGTCTCAAGTGGCGTAGACATTCCTGTCTACGTGCCTCGCTCCTCGCCGTCATCCTCGAGACGAACCGGTCGTCGCGCACATTGCGTGCGCGGCCGACAGGGTGCGGTCCGCTGCAGCCCTGCGGCACTTAAGAACGTTAGTTGCCACGAAGGATCTCCGGCGGCGCTCCCGAAGCTTCGGGATCGACGCCGGGAACTACTGTTTTGAACGGAGCGTCCTAGGCTGCGGTTCAGCGTAGCGCGGACGGGGTGCGGATGTCAACTAAACTATGGTACTTAGTACTAAATATTTGACAGCAGCACTCGGGAAGAGTATTCGAATCGCATTTCGAAAAGCGAATGACGAAGTTCGAGAACCGCGCCGATAGAACTCAGAGGGTCCCGCACCTAGAGAAAACGGCCGATCAAATCTAACGACACGCCACCGACCGAACTATTTGGCGAGATTTACATTTTTGCTTTTTGTTCGCCACGCCCCCGAATTTGTTATAAAATGTTTGTCGGTTTTGAATCCTGGGAGTGCGCGGAGGGTACGCGAATGGCTTCAACACAAGATACGAAATGTCCAAGTTGTGGAATAGAAAGTGGCCCGTGCGCGGTTATGAACGGAATGTCGCAGTATCACGTCGAACGATTGAAGGCTTCCAACCCGAAGACGTATGAACATCCCGATTGCGAGGAGTGCAGGGAGCGAAAAGATGCGATGGTAGACGCGAGCTACTCATATCGAGGCTACCGTCCCGATGTGGGAACATATCAGTCAAAGTCACGCTGGCCCAAGGGATATAGAGAGGAAAGTGTACGGCTAGAGCGTGCGTCGAATCTAGCGAGCGCGCGTTTTCATTTCCATTTGGGATCAGAACATAAGGACGAATATCACACGAAGAATCTTCCAAAATATCTCACAATCATTATGCGCGAAGGCCGGCTTGAGCCCTGATCGGAAAATATGACATTTCCCAAAGGTTGGACGGTGGCGCCGTTCGCAAGCGTCGGGACGCAAGAACCGTTTATGCGCGAGATGCTGGAGCTTGTCGACATTCTTGAAGGGTCCTTGATCTTTGCCGAACGACGCGAGCTAGCGCGAAGTGCCATCATGACGGTAATGACCGATGGCGTTCTGCCAGCGTTTTTGGAATTACGGTCGATCAGGTCGCCGCATACCGCGAATTTGCCGCTGACAGAACGTTTTCAGCCGTACGAAGACTTCGCTCGGAAGCTATGGAAAGCCTATAAGGATCTGACGCAAAGGGCGGCAGAAGCGACAGGTTTCGACATTGGATTTCTATACCAAACGGATGCGAACTTTGAAAAGGGACTTAAGAAATTCAGGTCGGACTGGCCCGAATTACCCGCAGGCGCAGAAGATTTTTTGCATAAAACGCGCGCTGATTGGCAGAATGATTTTTCAAAGTTTCGGAACGGCTTCGTCGAGCATCAAGAAGGCAATCGAACGGACTTCAAAAAGTTTTACAACAATGCTGTCGTCGAGAAGCTGTTTGAATCAGTATGGGGAACAATTGTGGACTTGCTCGCGATGCTTATGAGCTTGAAACTACCCCCGCATGTGCATATCGTCGTAAACGACCCGGCGATCCACGGACCTTGGCCGAAACGGTTCCGATGGATTATTGAAGGGCTGGGGAAAACATGAAAAAGAGGAGGAATAATGAGAACGATTCGTGTTCGTGAATTGCACAACTGGCCGCCGACCGTTGGTGGCGCGCACGCGAGCGGGTCTGTGTTTCCGCAAGGCGGAGAAGGTCGAGTGGATAACGTGCTATCAGTCGACGGGAGTGAAGTAATATTCAGCGGTGAGTTTGGAGGTCACGTGCCGACATATCACTTTTTCGCGGCTGATGAAAAAATCGCGAAGAAAGTGCGGGCGCTTATTGCCGAAAATCTCGGCAAGACGGTCGCTGAGTTGGGTGAGTTAGAAATTGAAGTTGAAATGAAGACGGCTGGCGCTCATTGAGAGAGATGCGAACGGCCGGGCAGGTGTCGTAAAAGTGGGATCGTACGCCTGACGCGATGTTTGGCTGTGGTACGCTTTGCTATGCGTAAGAAAGTTGGAGAACGGCTCGGATGGGCGGCGCTAGTGGTCGCCTTCCTTGCGACGGGCGTAGTTTATTTGTGGGCTGATAAGCGATGGATTGGATGGGCCGCGCTGGCCCTTTGCGCGCTCACTGTCATAGGTTGGCTCGTCTGGGAAATATCCAATAGGGAAAAAGCGCAAGAAGGCCGTTCCGCATCAATGAATGAGGTAACTGACAGCGTCAAACAAACACAGAATCTACAGGATGTTGGAAACCCGAGAATAAATATTTACACCGCGCCGAACCCTCCCTCCGTAGAAGCCCGAGCGTCGTGGCCGCAGCCAAACCTAGAATGCAAACCAATACTACAAGATTGGTTATTCGGAACCGATTTGGGGATATCGCGTTACGATCAATATGGCCTCGCCAAAAAAGTATTTTGTGGGATCGCCAAGTTGTGTAATGAGCCGCGTGTTGTAGACATTGCAGAGGCGCATAGGATCAAAGCCTTGATCGTTTTTGTAAACCAACAAGGGGGCGAGTTGGGGCGTTCTGAGCCGGGAATGTGGATAGATAACGGAGCCAATCTCCAAAACATTCCGCCCGGCGAATCGAAGGAATTGCTGCTTTTCACGAGGGATGACGAGCAGACCAGAGTTTTTCAAATAACGAATCCTAATGCACCGTACAACAGATACACCACAAGAACGCTGCACCCTCTGGTGATGACCCCAATACATGAGCCGGATAGTATCGCTCGCATTGAGCTGCGCGTTTTACAAGAAGATGGAAAACTGTTGGCCACCTTCGTCATCCCTTGCTGCATGATAAATGGCCATCAGCTAATCTTCGGAAATCCTGAACGAATTCAGGCAGCTGGCTCTTAAACTGTAGCAGTTAGGCTTATTACTAACGCCGTGATTCGGCGGCTTGGCGCACCGCTTCTATCACCGCTTTAAACTCGACCGGCTCAACCTTCAACTCGCTTGCGAAGTTGGGACTCCCTATGTTGCATCCCACTATTCGATGGACGAAGGTGCCGCAAATGGCGCATTCGTGGACGGTATAGTTGACTCCGCGCGCATCACCGTCGAGCGAATATACGACTGTGCTTGGGACGGGGCTCTTGCACAAATGGCATCGTCTATCTTGGTACGGGAACGCGCCGTATCTCATATTCAATCCGCCGCCATGCAGTCTACCAAAGCTAGCCCGTCGGTGCGCACGACGGGCGGGAGGCCCATCCTTGCGCAGCGAGTGTGGGGTCTTTGAATTTGACCTGGCACTTCTCTAGCTCGTAGATCAAATGCGCGACTGCCCCGTCAACACACCCAGCACAATTATCATCGCAACAGTCACAACATCAAAAATCACATGCAGCGTATTCAACCGGATGCCATTCCGTTCCGGAAAAAACGAGTGCGTACCTGCATACATCACCTGATACCGGGCGGCGCGCTCTGGCTCTGCACGAAAAAGATATGGAATCCACCAGGCCTTCAGCGAGCCGTAGCACGCAAGTCCGTAAGTGATCCACAGCCACCAAAAAAGCCAACCAGGATATGTTCTGCCAAAGTAGAAGCCACTGGCGCCAAGTCCGATGGCAAATGGAGTGAAGTTGACAAGCGTGGTAATCAGCAGTTTTTTGGTGGCGAACTCCGCACGAACGCCTTTCAGATTGTTAAGTGTTCCCAGCGGAATCCAATTGTGAAACGCCACGAACAGCACAACGAAACACTGAAGTGCGATCAGCACGTCCGTGGCGGTGGGCTGCATGAGAACTGGGATCATACGGCGAGAATCCCCGCCCTTTGCGCGCGGCAAAGGACGATCCCTCCGCGTTAGAAAACCCACACGTAACTGCGACGTGTGGGCACCCGGCTATGCAATCCCGCTTTAATAAGGCCAGCCCTTATTAAAGCGAAGGCCTGTTCGCTTTAATAGCGATTTTTACGACAATTGCGGGATTGGTGGCGATGACAACCGTCAAGGCCTCAGACAAAGAACCGTTAGGCAGGATTTAATCGCCGGGCGGGGGAGGCACTTCCACAACTCCAGCCCAATGCAATCGGCTCAGGTACGGAAGCATTTTCTGCTCGTCCGGACTAAGCCCTTGCAAAAAAGCGGGATCGTGCAACTTCGCATCGCGATCGGAATCGTTTAGACCTTCCAGCTGACGAACATGCTGGCGCAAAAATTGCCGCTGCGCAGGCGCCATCGCGCGCAACTGCGGCAACATTTCTTGACGCACGTAACGCTGCTCGACAGGCGTCATGTTTTCAAGAGCCTGTTGTTGCTCGCGCCATTGAATTCTTTGCTGCGGAGTCATGTTGTTCCACTGTTGCAAATGCTGTCTGATCTCCGCCTGCCGTTGCGGGCTCATGTTTTTGAAGCGCTCATTATTTTGCATGAAGCGCTCGCGCTGCTCTGGTGACATGTCTTCCAGTTTTTCGATGAACTTCGGAGGAAGCGTTGCCGCCTCGTGAAGATTTGCGGGCTTATTGTTTTGATTGTTCGTCTGACTGTGCTGCGAATTATTGTTCTGCGCATTTTTATTATTTTGCGCCGGAGGAGTAGTCGATCCGCTCTTCCCTTTTTGCGCTACAGCGGGCAATGAAAGCAGACACACCACCAGCAACGAGGCAAACGCGTACCCGAATTTGCGAAACCTTTTCATTTTCTAAACTTCACCGCACCCAAACGAATTTGACTGTACCAAAATTATTCCGTACTTAATTTTTTTCGCCCACAGACCCGGTCTGCGCCACAGGTTGCGCAAGCGCGTCGAGACTCGTCAGCACATCATAATTTTCCAGCACTGGCAAATCCTGAATCATGCGGAATTCCGCATCAGTTGAAACAGGCGCCGCAGTTTCATTCACCGTCACAGGACGCGACGATTGCCACATTGAAAAAACGGCGAGCAGCGCTACAGCCAGCGCCAATCGCGGCGAAGGCAGCATTGCTGCAATTCCAGACCAGAAATTTTGACGCTGCGGTTCCGCGGCCATGCGCGCGCGCAAACGCGCTTCAAATGCTTGTGAGGGTTCTACGACGGGAACTTCATTCAGCATCGCCCAAACGCCGCTGAATCCTTCAACGCGCGCCTGACATGCTGCGCAATTTTTCAAATGTGATTCAACTATGCGCCGATCGGAATCACTCGCGCGGCCATCCATAAATGCTACTAATTTTCCTTCGATTCGTTTGCAACTCATATTGTCCTCTCAACACAACCCAAGTTTTCTTGCAGCAATTCTCAATCAACTGACGCGCTCTCTCAGGACGCATCAGCTTCGTTCTCGCTTCCATAAACATTTCTACCTTGCATCATCGGAGCCAATTGCACTCGCAAAGTTTCGTACGCCCGGAACAACAATGATTTCAACGCGCTTTCCGAACATTCCAGCGTGCGCGCAATTTCAGAATAGTCCAGCTCGACATATTTATGCAGCAAAACCGCGGCGCGCTGTTTTTCCGGCAACGACTCAACCGCATTACGAATTACCGATGCGCGATCTTGTTCCACTAATCTACTCTCGATGTTTGGAGTTTTGTCCGCTACATCGAGGCGCGCTTGTTCCTGTTCGCCGTCGTCTAATTTCTGATCGATGGAAACTTCCATCAGGCGATGACGTCCATCGCGCAAAGAGTTCAACGCGAGATTTGTCGCAATGCGGAAAAGCCACGTGGTGAACTTCGCGTTCGGCTCGTATTCTTTTCGCGCGCGATACACTCGCATAAAAACTTCCTGCGCGAGATCTTCAGCTTGCCCGGTGTCACGCACCATCCGGTTCAGGAAGTTGACCAAGGGCGTCCGATAACGCCGCAGCAAAAGCTCGAAGGACAGTTCGTCCCCCTCTTTCACCGCCAGCATTAGCTGAACGTCCGACCTGGCCATGACCTCCACACTAGGTAGAACCCTTGCAGTATCAAAAAGTTGCAAGCGTTTCACCGGCTGTGGCTACCTCCGTCAATGCTTAATTTACGCCGGGAATGAGCATGCCGCAAGAGCGATGAATATGCGTTGTGAAGTGAAAGTCAGATTCGGCCTATTCGTTGGATTGGTCTAACTCCCCGGAAATGCGGTGGTTACGCGCCTAATTCGCCTGAAAAACATATTTGAAGATAGTCCCGGATTCCTGCTACTTTATGCCGCTGAAAGAACTGGGGTGGCTTGCAGCATGTGGCGGCGCACGACTATCGCCCGAAAGAAGGGCACGAGGGAAGCATTCAACCTCCTGTGTCTTTTTCTGTTGCTGGCACCAACGTCGGTTGATTCGCGGCTTGCGAATTCCCGTCTGCTCTTTGACAGGCAGGAAACTGGTCCCGCCCGGACGCAAGCGCAGACAATCCCCTGCCCACCGGCATCAACGTCGGAGCCAAGTGTTTCCACAACACCTGCAACGCTCAAGCTGAGTTCGTTTTATCAGAAATATATCAATGCAGATGGGATTCCGATTGTGAGTTCGGAAAAAGTTTGCGATCGCGCGCTGCAGGTTGCGTACGAAATCGTCACCGAAGAATTGTCAGGGCCGACGGGGCCTGCCATTCGTAAAAATCTAATTCACAGCAAGCTGCGTGTCGCGATTTTTTCAAATGTTAATGGAGAAAAATTGACCGATCTTCCTGAAGAAGTCCGCTACGCGGGAGAGCCAGATTTTCCTGTGTCGCGTTGCGGCGGTGGAGCGGTGAAGGATGTTCCGGTCACAACTGTTTGTGACGGAGATCTTTTAGGCGCGTGGTGGGCGAGCCTGGGTCCGCGTGAAGCTCGGTTCGATAATTATCAGCGCAGAGAAAGTGTTCTGGTGCATGAGTTCGGACACACTATTCAGAACTTAGGGCTGGATTCGCACACGAAGCAGTTGATCGAAGCCGCTTATAGAAACGCGCGGAAACAGAATCTCTTTCCCAATTCAAAGGGAACGCCATCTTACATGATGACGAATTCTTCGGAATTTTTTGCGGAGTGCACGCTGATTTGGTTCAACGCTGTGGATTCTACGAATCCTGTGAACGCTCCATCGATTGGGGAACGAAGACAGTTGCAAAGAGTGCTGCCGGAAATGTATGGAATTCTTTCGACGATTTATCCGAGCGATGACTGGCATTGGCCGAACAAATGACGTCGCGGATTAATTTTCGATTGTGCTAGACGTGGAAAATTCTGTGAACCAGGAAAATTAGGGCCAGTCCGAAAAAGACAAGCATAGCGATGCGGACTCCTGGCTCGCGATTAACTTCGGGGATCAAATCGGAAGCGGCTACGTACAAAGTGACGCCGCCGGAAATGGGCAGCGCATATTGAACTTCGCGGCTCAACGCGCCCATAAACAAAACTCCCGCGATGGTAGCGCCGCCGAGAATTACCGCGGCCCAGAGCGAACTTTTTTTGCTGCGGCCCGTTGCCATCATTAGAGAGGAGATTGCAAAACCTTCGGGAAGCTTGTGCAGGAAAATTGCGAGAAAAATTACCCAGCCAAGCCACACGGAAACTAGAAATCCGGACGCGATTGCGACTCCGTCAAAAAAAGTGTGTATCACCAAACCAAAAAGCGCAGACATGCCGGCATGATGCGGGGCGAGTCCAGTTTCGTGCGCCAATTCGTGCGTGTGAATTTCTTCGCCGAAATGGAAATGCGGAACCAAAGTATGTTCAAACAAATGAATCAAAAAATATCCAGCGAGCAAACACAGCATCGCCGAATCAATTCCAACAAGACGCGTTGATTCGGGAACGATATCGAGAAAAACTACGCCGAGCATAAATCCAGATCCAAGCGCGAGAAAGTATTTCAGATATTGGCGAGACCAATTGCGGCGCACAACAAATAATCCGCCGAGCACATTAGCGAGCGCGGCGGTTAATCCCAAACCGAGGGCAAGTGCGATGCGCGTTGCGTCCATAATAATGTCGTAGTGGAATTTGTGATGATGCCGGCGCTATCCGCTGTGACGGAAAAGAATTACGTCGCCTTCCTGCACGATATATTCTTTTCCTTCCAAACGCAGCCAGGCGCGTTCGCGAGCGCCAGCCCAACTTCCTGCTTCAATTAATTGATCCCAGCGGACAACTTCGGCCTTAATAAATCCACGTTCGATATCGGAATGAATTGTGCCGGCGGCTTTTTGCGCGTTCATGCCCTGTTTAATTGTCCACGCGCGAACTTCCGGTTCGCCGGCCGTGAAAAATGAAGTGAGCCCGAGTAATTTGTAACTTGCTTCGATCACGCGATCGAGTCCCGGAGATTTTAATCCGTATGCGCCAAGTAATTCCGCTGCGGCAACGTCGTCCAATTCAGAAAGCTCCGCCTCGATGCGTCCGCAGATTGCAACGACGGCTGTGTTTGGTTTCCCGGCGATCCCGCCGAGTCCATGTTTTTTCACCGCGGCGTCCAGCTCACCCACTTCATCGTCGCCCACATTCAGCACATAAAGCATTGGCCGCTGCGAAAGGAATTTAAATCCGAGTAGCGCTTTGCGTTCGTCGTTCGTAAATTCCAGTTCGCGTAGCGCCTGTGTGGCTTCGAGCGCAGTCTTGCATTTCAAAAGTACTGCTTGCTCGAACTCCAGATTGTTTTCCTTTTTTTTCTTCAGATCTTTTTCCAACCGCTCCAAGCGCCGCGTAATCTGATCCAAATCCGCAAGCATCAATTCAAGATTTAAGTCCTCCGCGTCGCGCAAAGGATCAACACTTCCTGCAGAATGCGGCACAACCGGATTTTCAAACGCGCGGACGACATGCGCTAGCGCATCTACTTCGCGAAGTTGGGCAAGAGACGCGGATTCGCGCGCCTTTTCTTTGGCGAGGCCGCCGACGTCAACATATTCGATGGTGGCATAGGTGATTTTCTTGGGCTTAAAAATTTCCGCCAGTTTTAAAAGGCGCGGTTCCGGCACACGCGCGATTCCGACGTGCGTGGCGGCTTGCCCCCGGGCATCCAAATTCGCCTTGGTCAGAATCTTAAACAGCGTCGTCTTACCGACTTGTGGGAGTCCAATAATTCCTGTTTGCATTTGAGGCCAAAGTTTAGCACGGCCCGTGTGACAGAACCGAATCGCGCGAACTGACGTCTTATGATTGTCTTGGTTTACACGCAAGGTCGAGTATGGATTCAGGCCAGTCGGAGGGATACAATCTCGCCGTGCACATCGCCTACCGTAACCGGATGATTACATCTGCGAAGTTCGCAAAGCTGAGCGTCGGAATATTTTTGGCCGCGTGCACAGCCGTCTTCGTAACGATGGCCGCAAATCCGAGCGCCGCGCAAACCAATTCGTCCGCCACGCAACAGCAGCCGGGACAAATTACAGGTCACGTCTATCGCGCGGATAACAATGAGCCAGTTCCGCGCGCAACGGTTTCGATGAATCAAATGGGAGGCCGGGGCATAACGGTGACGGCGAGTCCACAAACTACGCGGACCGATGCAACCGGCGCGTACACATTTACAACGGTTACGCCGGGAAATTATATTTTGGCTGCGGAACATGCCGGGCTGATCAATGGATTTTTCATGCGCGGAACGAATGGCACCAGTCCGGAACCTGTCGCTGTAGCGCCCGGCGAAACCGTGAGCAAAATCGACGTCCGGCTTCTTGCGGCGGCCGTGATTTCCGGAACTGTGCTGGATGAAGATAATCAGCCGCTCGAAGGCGCGCAGGTGTCGGCGGTTCGTTTGCGCTACCAAAAGGGTGGACAGCAAACGGAGCAGCCACTCAAAAGCGTGACCGCCGACGATCAGGGAAACTTCCGCTTGTATGGCCTTCCCGAAGGAAATTATTTCGTTCGCGTGGATAACAGAAATTTGGGCAATGGATCTGGAGAAGCCGTGTTTCGATCCGCCTATTATCCAGGCACTCCAACGGTCGAGAGCGCGCAGCGGCTGAAAGCAACTGCCGGCGCGGAAACCAGCGGTGTGCGCTTCGCGATTGGAACCCAAAGCACGTTCACAATTTCGGGAACCGTGATCGACAATTCCGATTCACCGGGGCAAAGGCGGTATCTGGTATCCGCGATCCGCACATCTGAAGGAGAATCTATTGGCCTTTCAAATCAGGCCACAAACGATAGTTCCTTCGCGATCCACGGAGTTCCCTCGGGCGATTACTTGTTGACGGCGCGGTCGTTGACGGCTCCTGCGCCGATACAAATTGCCGGCCCAAACGGAAGCGTGCAAATAGCGCAGCACATAAATTCGGGGACAGCTGTGGTTCGGGTATCAGACGCCGACGCGCGGGTGAACATTCCGATCAGCGGCATGGCCGAAGTTGACGGAAGGATTTCCATTGAAAACGCGAACGGGCAATCGATTTCCGGAATCCGAGTGACGCTTCAATCGCAGAGTTTCGGCGCCGGCCTTGGCAATGCCACTGCAAACGCTGGAACGGATCAGAACGGCGCGTTCAAAATTCAAAACGTGCAAACGGGCAGCTACCTTTTTTCGGTGGCCGGACGAAATGACATGTACTTGAAGCAGGCTGCGTGCAGCGGGAGAGATTACACGTATCAACCGCTGCCGATCGATTCCGCAATCACCATCGCTGACTGCGCGCTTACGCTTTCAATGGACACTGCGGTGATGACGGGACAGGTGCTGGACAGCAACAAGCCGGTGCCGGATTTGGTGGTCGTCGCTGTTCCCCAGTCGCTGGCGTTGCGACGGATTGCGCGGTACACGCTGACGGCGAATACGGATGCGAACGGAACTTTTAAAATATCGGGGATGATTCCGGGGGATTATTTGGTTTTCGCGGTGCCAAAGGATGACGAGCAAAGTTATTTTCAAATTGATTTTGCGGATCGGAATCAGCGAGACGCTGAGCGAGTGAGTATAAATTCCGGAGATACGAAGACTGTGACGCTGAAACCGGCGAGTTCGCAGTAACACTGCTGGAAAGTTTGCGCGAGAGGATGTTCTAACTTGCGACCGTTTAGACGACGCCGATTAGCGTTGCTCAGATTTTGCGCGGTAGTTCCCTTTCTCATTTTGACTTCCTTCGTCGCCAGCCGCGTTATTGCCGGGGCCTTTAAAGATGCACCCGCGCAATCGAAAACTGATTCGCAGAAGACAGCCGCGGCATCCGGGCAAATCTCCGGCCATGTTTATCGCGCGGATACAGGAACGCCGATTGTTAAAGCCAGCGTGGTGTTAATGCCGGTGACCGGAAC
>DATBYL010000248.1:0-6987 GCA_036513735.1 Candidatus Acidiferrales bacterium | reverse complement strand
GAAGTTAGTTTCGTTCTGCAAAACTTCCGGAAGCCGTGGCCTTCACGTGTTTGTTCCGATCAAAGTTGGACCAGACGCCGATGACGTGCTGAGCTTCGCAGAAACTTTTGTGAAGCATCTTGCGGCGGCGAATCCGAAGGAATTAACCACAGAGCATTCCATTGCCGCGCGGGGAAACAGAGTGTATCTGGATCCATTCCGCAACGGCTTTGGACAAACTGTAGTGACGCCATACTCCGTGCGACGCAAACCCAAGGCTCCGGTTTCAACGCCACTCGATTGGTCAGAGGTAAAGCAAAAATTGGATCCCTCGGAATTCAATATCGTAAACTTTGCGAAGCGATTGAAACGCGCTGATCCGTGGAAGGATTTCTTCAAGCAAAGGCAATCTTTGGATAAGGCAATAAACGCTTTGCGGAAATTATAAAGCTCTCTCTTAGCAATTCCGTTCGGCTATCATCAAATTTACGGACACGCCTTTTCGACTCCGAATATTCTCGACGGGTACACGCACAGGCGCAGGCAGAAATCGGGAGGCCTAAACAGTGGTTGGAAAAAAGTTGGGCCGGCATCGCACCGGACGCATGAAATGGCTGCGCGCAGCGGTGCTGGGCGCGAATGACGGAATACTTTCGATTTCAAGTCTGGTAATCGGAGTTGCATCCGCGCATGCAAATCACAGCGGCATCGTAGTGGCCGGAGTTGCCGGGCTGGTGGCTGGCGCGATGTCGATGGCCGCCGGTGAATACGTTTCTGTTCAATCCCAGGCGGACACCGAAGAAGCTGATCTAAATCTCGAGCGCACGGAATTGCAAGAAGACGACAAGGGTGAGCACAAGGAACTTTCCGCGATTTACGTGGAGCGCGGACTGGAGCCGGCGCTTGCAAAAAAAGTAGCGGAACAGTTGATGGCGCACGACGCGCTGGCCGCGCACGCTCGCGACGAGCTTGGAATTACGGAGGCGCTGCGAGCACGCCCGATTCAGGCGGCCACTGCCTCAGCCGGAAGTTTCGCGGTAGGCGCGGCGTTGCCGCTGCTTGTGACGGTTCTAGCTCCTCCGTCGGCGCTAATTTTTATTGTTGCCGGGGCGTCACTTGTATTTCTCGCGGCGTTGGGCGCGACGGCCGCGCGTATCGGCGGCGCGCGAATTTCGGTCGGCGCAATTCGCGTTACATTTTGGGGCGCGGTGGCGATGGCCGTCACGGCCGGAGTCGGATGGTTATTCGGAACAGTTGCGTGAACGAAGTTATTTCGAGGCGGTGGTAAGCAAACATATGCGGAGTTCACCGGCATGACGAAACTGAGAGTGTGGATTTTTATTTTTGCCGGCGCCGGAATTGCGGCGGCAACGCCAATGCGATTTTCTGCCGCGGCTTCTTCGCGTCAAACTTCGTCAGGAAACACAGGAATCGTGCGCGTGGTTGTCTCCGCCGATGGAACTGCGGATTTTCCCACGATACAACGCGCCGTAGATCACGCTCCGCTGGAAGGGAGCGGGCGCTTGGAAATTGCAATTCGTCCGGGCGTCTATCACGAGCGCGTGAAAATTCCGCAGGATCGGCCACGAGTAAGTTTGATCGGATTGGGAAACGATCCGAGCGCGGTGATGATTACGTACAGCATGAGCGCTGCGGCGGCGGGCGGAACATTTTTCAGCGCCGTGGTAGAAGTGCAGAGCGAAGGATTTCAAGCGGCGAATCTGACGATTCAAAACTCATTCGGTCCGGGATCGCAGGCCGTGG
The DNA here is from genome assembly GCA_036513735.1 of Candidatus Acidiferrales bacterium. GTDB lineage: Bacteria > Acidobacteriota > Terriglobia > Acidiferrales > UBA7541 > DASTCZ01. The sequence continues at coordinate 5,244 of DATBYL010000248.1, read as the reverse complement.
CGCTGATGGTTTATTCCGATCGTACGATTGTGCATGACGTGCGTCTGCTCGGCTGGCAGGACACTTTGTATGCGGCTGCGGGCCGGCAGTACTACAACAAATGCTACATCGAAGGCGCGGTTGATTTTATCTTCGGAGATGCGCAGGCCGTATTTGAGAACAGCGAGATTCGCAGCGCGGGAGATGGATACATTGCGGCAGAAAGCCGGAAAACCCCGGATGGTTCGCGGGGATTTGTATTTAATAAGTGCAGGCTGACGCAGGACGCGACGAATGGAAAAGTCGTGAAGGGAGTTTTTCTGGGCCGGCCGTGGCGTCCCTATTCGCGCGTAATCTATTTGGATTGCTGGATGGACAAACACATTCGCGCGGAAGGTTGGGACAATTGGAGCGATGCCGCAAATGAAAAGACGGCGTGGTTCGGCGAATATAATTCGACGGGACCTGGCGCGAATGCCGGAGCGCGAGCGGTATGGGCGCATCAGTTGAACGACAAAGATGCCGCTGCGTTTCAGACGCAGAAATTCTTGGCCGGCGCCGATGGATGGAATCCGGCAAAGCAGAGTTGGTCGAACTGAAAATGCAATGTGACGTGTACGCTCACGCGCGCATCGAATTATGGACCGGGCCAGCGAAATAATTCATGGAGGAGATACTTCGAGGAGGATATTCATATGAGCGAAGCAGCGAGGCAAGTTCCAACAAGCGATACGCCATCATCAAAGCCGAAAACTTTTCCAGCGAAAGCATATGCGGCATCGAGCGCTACGGCCCCTCTTGGCCCGCTGAATATTTCGCGGCGCGATCCGCGGCCTTCTGATGTGCAAATTGAAATACTTTTCTGCGGCGTGTGCCATTCGGATTTGCATCAGGTGCGGAACGAATGGAAGGACGTGATGCCCACGGTGTATCCCGTCGTGCCGGGACACGAAATTGTCGGGCGCGTGGTGAAAGTCGGCAGCGCGGTAGAGAAATTTAAGGAAGGCGATATCGCCGCAGTGGGATGTCTGGTGGACAGTTGCCGCACCTGCGCGAATTGCCGCGCGGGCTACCAGCAATATTGCCAGACCGGATTTACGCTGACTTACAACAGTGAAGACAAAAATCTCGGCGGCGTGACCTACGGCGGATATTCGGAAAGCATTGTGGTGGATGAAGCGTACGTGTTGCGCGTGCCGAAAGGTTTGGATCCGGCGGGAACTGCGCCGTTACTTTGCGCGGGAATCACTACATACTCGCCGCTGCGTCACTGGAAAGTCGGAAAGGGAAGCAAGGTCGGAATTGTCGGCCTCGGCGGATTGGGCCACATGGGCTTGAAATTTGCGCACGCATTCGGAGCTCATGTTGTGCTGTTTACGACGTCGCCGAATAAAACTGCCGACGCAAAGCGGCTCGGCGCTGATGAAGTGGTGATTTCAAAGGATGCATCCGAGATGTTGAAGCATGCCGACACTTTCGATTTTATTCTGGACGCGGTTTCGGCCGAACATGACTTAAACGCATATCTGCAATTGCTGAAGCTCGACGGAACGATGACGCTTGTGGGCGCGCCGCCCAAGCCCGCGCCAGTTGCTGGGTTCAATTTAATAATGAGGCGCCGAAGTCTCGCAGGCTCGGGAATTGGCAGTCTGCGAGAGACTCAGGAGATGTTGGATTTCTGCGGCGAGCATGGAATCACATCGGATATTGAAATAATTCCGATTCAGCAGATTGATAAAGCCTACGATCGATTGCTGAAGAGCGATGTGAAATATCGTTTCGTGATTGATATGGCTTCGCTGAAGAAGTAGAGAGCTAGAGTTTTTTGCGAAGATATTCAAAAACGACGAAACCGATTAGTCCGGAAACGCACGCGATTGTGAAATTCTTTCCCGTGAAAATATCGTGGAGGGCGAAGGCCAGTGTTTTTCCGCGTCCATTCGTGCGAGTGAATTCCCCCATTAGGAGATTGGAATAGAAGAGAAAGATTATGGAGCCGATCTCCACAATCGCGCGGGTGGCCGCATGCAACTTTCTCGGAATATTTGGTGTTGAAGGCATCGCGTTTACTATAGCAAGAAAAGATTAGCGCGTCGGCGATTGTCACGCGACACTACTCAGAACGCGGCGAAAGCGCGACGACCAATCTTCGCGGCCCATGCGCGCCCATCACTAGAATTTTTTCGATGTCAGCCGTGCGGCTGGAACCCGTAATCAGAACAACCATCGAATTCTGCGTCGCCGCCCCGTTTTCATAAAGGCGGGCAAATCCAGCTTCGAGATCGGGAACGAGCTGGTCGGTGAACGCGATAACAATGTGAATTGGCGCGACAACTGCCGCCCCGCGTCCGCCGCACGCCGACGTAACGAATATCGAGCCGGTGGCAGCGACCAGCGTATCAGCCAATGTAATTGTCGCTTGTGAATCTTCAGCGGGAATTCCTTCTGTCGACCATCGTATATTTCGGCTGCCTGATAAAATTGGCGCGAGGCGGCGAAGTATCGGCGCATCCTGCAAAAATATTGGTCCCGGCGGAAGCGCTGAAATAATTTCGGCGATTGCGCCGGAGCTGGCGGCGACGGAATCGCTCAGCACGCATTCGGTATTGTTAATCACGCATTCTTTCTGAAACCGATCAAGCGGATCGCCCATCGGAAAGAAAATCTCGCCGCCAGTTTTCGCCGGATGGCTCTTGGCTGGTTTCGTTAGCGCCGCGCGAATGCGCGAAAGAATCGCTTCGCGGCCGGCAGTGTCCGTTTGCGCCACTATTTTTTCTCCGCCGCGGACGATTTCCATTGCGCGCGGAAAGATTTCTTCGGAATTCTCGGCGCCGCGTGCATCTTCGTCCATTTGCGCGTTGGATCAAGCGCTGTTCCCGCCAGTCCCAGCGCGTAAATCATTCGCATCGAAATGCGTCCCATCGCGCCAAACGCCGCCAGCCGCGCCGGACTTTGCATCACCCAGCGAAACATTTTAAATTCCGAGCCTTCGCTTCCCGGACGTTCATGCGCGTTCACCGCATTTCTGCGGTTGTGCAACAAGTGATGATGCAAATCAATTTTCACCGGGCAAACATCAGTGCACGCGCCGCAGAGAGACGACGCATACGACAGATGACTAAATTCGTGAAGGCCGCGAAGATGCGGAGTCAGAACGCTGCCGATCGGGCCGGAATATGTGGTGCCGTAAGTATGTCCGCCAACAGTGCGATAAACCGGACACGCGTTCAAACACGCGCCGCAACGAATACAGTGCAGAGCATCGCGCTGCTCCGGATCGGCCAGCAAATCGGTGCGGCCATTATCGAGAAGCACGACGTGAAATTCTTCCGGCCCGGCAAATTCGTTTGGTCCGCGCGGTCCGCCAATTAAAGTGTTGTAGCAAGTTATCGGCTGACCAGTGCCGGACGTGGCGAGCATCGGCCAAAAGAGCGCGAGATCCTGCAAGCGCGGAATCACCTTTTCAATTCCCACTACTGCCACGTGAATTTTCGGAAGGCTGACGCCCAGATCCGCATTGCCTTCGTTTGTAGTAATCGCGATCATGCCCGAATCGGCAATCAGAAAATTTGCGCCGGTGATTCCCATTTCCGCGGAAAAAAACGCTTTGCGCAAAGCACGTCGCGCGGCCGCAACCAATTCGCCCGGATCGTTCGTATCCACATCGCCTAATTTTTCTTTGAAGAGCGCCGCGATATCGTCCCGGGTAAGGTGCATGGCAGGGGTGACGATGTGGTAAGGCGGCTCGCCGCGCAATTGAACGATGAATTCGCCCAGGTCCGTTTCAAAAACTTTTATTTCCAGCGCTTCAAGCGCCCCCGCAAGATGGATTTCTTCCGTCACCATCGATTTCGATTTCACGACAGTGCGAACGTTGTGCCGCGCGGCCAGATCGGTGATGTACTTTCGCGCGTCCTGCGCATTCTGCGCCCAGAAAACATGTCCGCCGCGCTCGTTCACGTGCTGTTCAAATTCCAAGAGGTATTTGTCGAGATGATTGATGGCTTCGAATTTAATTTCGTGGCATTTCTGTCGAGCCGTTTCCCAATTCATGAAGCGCGAAAGGCCGCGATTTACCGCGCTGTTGTAAGTGTCAATTCCTTTGCGCAGAATATGCCGATGCGTCAGATTCGCGGACTTTTCCGCGGCGCTGCGCAGAAAATCCTGTGCGGCGGTAGTCATCGCACTTTGTCCCCACTGCTCGCCAAAATCTGTGCCAGATGAATCGTGCGCACGTTAGATTTGCGCTGACGCAGAATTCCGTCAATGTGCATCAGGCAGCTCGGATCCGTGGACGTAAGAAATTCCGCGCCGGTTTTTTCGGCGTTTCCCGCTTTGGTGTCGCCCATTGCGCCGGAAATCATATTGAATTTTATTGCGAACGTGCCGCCGAAGCCGCAACAGTCCTCGCTATAAGGCATCTCTACCAATTCCAAATTGCGAACGTGCTTTAGCAGTTCGCGCGGCTCATTTTTCAGATGGAGTTCGCGAAGCGCGTGGCAGGCATCGTGATACGCAACGCGATGCGGGAACGATGCGCCAACGTCAGTTACCTTCGCTACTTTAATTAGAAATTCCGAAAACTCAAAAACGCGCTGCCCAATTTTCGTTGCTTCTTCGAGCTTCGGATTCTCTGCAAGAAGTTCCGGATAAAAATTGCGGACCATCGTCGTGCACGAGCCGGAGGGGCAAACAATATTTTCCGACGAGCTAAAAACATCCACAAAGCGCTCGGCTAATGCGCGCGCGTCATTCCAATATCCGCTGTTAAACGCAGGCTGGCCGCAACACGTTTGATTCTCAGGAAAATCCACATGGTAGCCGATGCGGCGCAGAACTTTCACCATGTCCAGCCCAACTTCGGGCGTCAACTGGTCCACAAAACACGGGATGAACAAAGAAACTTTCGGCATCGAGTTCTGCGTTCGTTCCTCAGGCTCTGAAAAGTCTACGAAGCTTGCGGCTTAATGTGATCCGCGAAGTTTACGCGCTGGCCCGAACTGATCGCCAGATTTCCAAGCGCGATTGTAACACCGGAGTTCCATCCGGCGCGCTCGTCCGCGCTGGGACGTTTGTTATTTCGCAAACAGTCGATGAATGAACTCATCGCCAGATAATTTACGTTGCCTTCCAGTCCTTCGGGCACGACGAGAGCTTCGCCCGCGCCATTGTAAGGAATTTCGGCGGCAAAACTTGCGCCGGTGGTTACGCCATGTTCGACGATCAGTGCCTGCGGCACGGCGGAATTTGCGACGGCGGGTTCGT
>DATBYL010000247.1:0-2528 GCA_036513735.1 Candidatus Acidiferrales bacterium | reverse complement strand
GCGTGCTTGCCCGTCGCCATTTCGTACAGCAGCAATCCAAAAGCAAAAATATCCGAGCGAACATCCGCCTCGAGTCCCTGAATTTGTTCCGGCGCCATGTACTGCACCGTGCCGATAATTGTTCCCACGCTGGATAGCGGTGATCCCGGACTCGTGATCGTCGCGGCCGCGGCGAAAATAGATGCTGATGTGTTGCTAGCTGCCGCTCCCGCGGAACCCATCGGCTTCGCCAATCCGAAGTCCAGCAACTTCGCGCCCGACTTCGTCAACATCACATTTCCCGGCTTCAAATCCCGGTGAATAATTCCAGCGCGATGCGCTTTTTCCAACGCGTCGGCCAACTGAATAGAGATTTTCAGAAGTTCTTCGATAGGCAGCGGACCGCGCTTCAGTTTTTCGTTGAGCGATTCGCCCTCAAGGAATTCCATCACCAGAAAATCTGTGCCGTTTTCCGAGCCGATATCATGCAACACACAAATGTTCGGATGCTGAAGCTGTGAAATTGTTTTGGCTTCGCGATCAAAACGCGCCTTTAGTTCCGCGCTCATGTCGAGTTTGGAGCTCAACACTTTGATCGCAACGGTGCGATCCAGCCGCGTGTCCTTCGCGCGATACACTTCGCCCATTCCGCCAGCTCCAATCGGCGCAATGATTTCGTATGGTCCGAGCTTTGTTCCCGCGGAGAGCGTCATTTCGTATTTGTCATTTCCGATTCATCATTTCTTATTTAATTCCGCCGCCCAATTCAAAATCACAGTCGGCGGCGGCGCCTTTGGTTCGCCAATCAGTGTGCCGACAATAAACCGCTGGCCGTCAGGCGTCACATCGAATTCGTGCAGTATCGATTGCTGCGCAAATAGTCGTGTCTTGAATAACGCGTGTGGCGTTCCGAATTCAATTCCCGCACCGCTCGTCTTCACCGGAACGGACATCAACTGCCCGTCGCCGGCAATATAGAATAGTTCTTGTCCGTTGGCTCTCCACTTCGCTTCCGAACCGCCGTTTGTGGAAACGCGGCGCTTGTCGTCTCCCACTTTTCCATCCGCGGAAAAAGGCCGCACGTATATTTCGTAGCTTCCCGTTTCATCTGAACCGTAAGCAAGCCAGCGTCCGTCCGGAGAAAGTTGCGGCTCGCGCTCGTCAAAGGCCGAATTCAGCAATGGGAATTCTTTTCTATCTCCGAAACGCGGCAGCGCCCAGATGTCCAATCGCGTTTTTTCTCCGCGTCGCGTGAACAAAATAAATCGCCCGTCCGGCGAAATTTCATGCGGGAAATTGACCCCATTCAAGAGCAGCTCCAATTCGCCAACGCCGTTCGCGGCTTTTTGGACGATGCCCCGTTTGCCAACTTCGTTTGTGCTCGACTGAAAAATAATGTGACTGCCGTCCGGCGTCCACAACGGAAGCTGACTGAATACCGATGTCAATCTGATTCCGGTGTCGCGGGCCAGATCAATCACCCAAATATTGTTGTCGCGTTTGATTACGAGCCGTTTTCCATCCGGGGATAGATGTGGCTCCTGTCCGCTCGTCACTTCCATCACCGGGCCGACCGAGCCGATTTGTTTTCCTTCGCGGTCAAACCACAAAAGCTGATACTCGCGCGTCCAATTGCTTTGCCAAACTAATATGCCGTTCTCAGATACCGAATATCGCCCGGGTCCTCTGACCTCGGTAATTGCCTGGGGAATAATCGGCATAGCTTCGCCCTTCAACTGCAAACTGCCGGCATCAAATGCTTGTGCCGTGAGCGTAAGATTGCGCACGAAAATCAGGTAGCCGGATGGAGCATAAAGAGCGCTCGTGTTGTCAGTCAGCACCTGCTTCACTTCCGGCGAATTCAGCGAGCCCACCCACACGCCCTGCGGATTCGTGGTCATGCTGATTCTAAAAAGAAAATGATTTGCGTCGGGCAAAAAACTCGGCGACGTATGGCCAAAATCCCCGTGCGCTACATCCACGACAGTCACGGCTTTCGGCTCTCCGCCCGTTGCCGGAACTTGATACAACACGCTTCCGTAATCAGATCCGAATAAGATCACGCCCTTGGTGTTCCACGCTCCGCCCGTCATTCGCGCCGCATCGCACAGAACCTGCGCGCTCCCGCCCACAAGATCAACGCGCTTCAACTTTCCTTGTGAACCGAACGCGATTGACTTGCTGTCTGGCGACCAGAACGGTTCCAGCGGATCATCACTCCCGGGCAGCAGCTTCGCGTCGGATGATTCGAGTGAACGCACCCAAAGTTGCCACTTGCCGTCCGGCGAAGTTGCGGAGAATGCGATCTTTTGTCCGTCGGGAGAAATCACCGCCGAATCGGACTGCGCATCATTGAAGGCAAGACTCGGCGGCACAGTAAATGAAAGCCGCATCGCGCGAGTTCCTTCAGAAGATTGCCGCCACGGCGCCCAAGCGACGAGCAATGCAATCAACACGGCCAGCGCAGCAATACTCCACGGCAAAACGCGGCGCGACGCCTGCTGCTCCGGTGAAATGCGCTCGATGCTCGACGTGGAAGCGGCCGGATT